>DAIEPN010000202.1 GCA_027348355.1 Chlamydiota bacterium
ACACTAAGGAGAAACGGTAATCTATTTTTTAGATTTTGTCAGATTAAATTAGGTTTAGTACACTTAAACATACTTTCTTATGCTTTTTTTTGTCCTACAATGTAATAGCTTGTTGTGACAAGTCTTAAGCGATCTGCTTCAACAAATGCTTCTCCATCTTTTGTTAAACGATCGAAGAGAGCTTTAAAATGAGCTGGGAGTACTTTGCATTTCACAAGGAAGTTAATCCATTTTGCTACACGGGTATAGAATTTATCAGCATTTTCAATCAGTGGTGCTTGCAGCCCATCTATACTAGCATTTTCATCTATCAAGATTTCAAATCCAGCTTCTTTCATGAGGTTTACATATTGTTCTGAAGAAGGACTTCCAATTGCACCAATTAAAGGTTTGATCCTCTTCATCAAATCAGCATGATACGGATCTTTCTCGTCATATTTACTAAGTGTTACCCAATCCAGGCATGCAAATTTTGCACCTGGTTTGAGCATACGATAAATCTCTTTAAGAAGTTTTCCTAAATCTTTCGATAAACTAAAAGCCTGTATTTGATAGATAGCGTCAAAAGAATTGTCAGCAAAAGGATATGGAATGTCGTTCATATCCCCTTTTTGAAAGTGGCATTGATTAGATAGGCCATTTCCTGCAGCAAAACGCCTTGCAGATTCTAATTGAGTTGTATCAATATTTATTCCAGTAACATGTGCACCTGTATAAGAAGCCATATGATTTGCAACACGTCCCCTTCCACATCCTATATCCAAAACCTTGTCCCCTTTTTTGATACCAAGGTCCTGTGCCATTTTTCTTTCAAATAGAGTTTGATTTGTAATGATACTCTTAGAAAGATCGATTGCAGGAGGAATATACATCTTTTCTACTTGGCCGATCGAGCAAAGATGGTTAAGCACGCTATAATAATCGACTAGCTTTCTCTGAATTTCCTTGTAATAATCTTTTCCCATATCTTTTATCAACTGATCTTCATTGACCCAATCATGATCGTAGATATTGTATGAATTTAGAAATGCATCAATTTTCTCTGGAGGGAGTGTATATAAAGTTTTGAATGACTTCATAACCGTGGACATTCTATACAACTTAAATTGCAGCTTAGATTGAACACTAACTTGTGACATTGTGACTCCTTTAACTGTCTTTCAGCTTTAGGTTAATTTCAAATGCAAATTGATTCGTTTGCCTAGTTGGGCCTTTCCCAAAAAGGCAAAAAATTCCTTAAAAGGCCTGTTCCAGATCTACTAGAGGGATGAACCTCGTGTAATTTCTGTTTTCGATTAAATTTTAATTTTTACATCTTCTTTGAATAAAACACTATATTGATTTAAATGTTCTCATCAAGAAAACCAATAACCAAAAACGAGGAATAAAAGTCTAAGAGTGGTTTCTAGGGGTTTTCTGCTACGATTTAATAAAGAATAATTTTTGGACGAGCGAGGTATCAGTGCATTGGTTGCACTTAATTTCAAAAAAATACAAAAGCTGCCATTTTTGCGTTTTCTCAGCTTGTCTATTATCAGGGATATCCCATGGTGGATACACCCTTATTGCGCGCTTTCCTCCTTCCCCATCTTTCGACACAATATCCTTTTCGCAGAGCACTTCCTTTGGGAATACAAATTGGCCAAAATGATCTCCTCTTCGAACGCTGATAACAAAAAGATCGACTGGGTCTGCCCTATCATAGGGCCGAATAGGACCGGTCCCGATCCTCTTCCACAAAGCAACAAACTGCCCGATCTTGGTCTGTGTGATCCTTGCTACACGGAACTTAATACGTAACTTGTTCATCTCAAATTCAAGCGCACCGTGCTCTTGGCTTTCGACCTCTCTTCTCAATTTGACAATTGACAGTCCGCTTGATTTATATGCAAATTTTTGCGCAGTGAAAAGGTCAAGATGACCTATTTCGAACAAGTCCTGCTCATTTTCTTCACTCATGGGCGTGCCAGTAAAAATTTGTGGTGAACGCTACAAAAAAATTCTGAAATAATTTGTTCGCTTTTTATTTTTTTTTCGAAGTGAGCTTGATCACATCGCCATCCACTACGAAAACACCATTGCCGCAATGATGAATTGTACGTGGGGCTTTTTTAGTAGGTCTAATCCAAACTTTCACCACTTCTAAAATAAACATGTTATACTTTTCTACCATTTTCATATCGATTACTTTGCATTCAAGATTAGCATAACACTCTGTAAGAAGAGGAGCTTTCACCTTTGAAGCAGGCTCCTCTAAAAGAGGAAATTCCTCAAACTTATTAACTTTACTACCTGAAGTATTTCCAACCTCTACTACTTTTTTAGCAAGTTCGACGGTTGGTATACTGAGAACACATTCCTTTGATTTCTTTAAAAGATTAAAAGAATGTCTTTGTTTTTTTACTACGCATGCCAAAATAGGTGGGGTGAACCCAATCATCATATGCCATGACAGAGCCATAACATTGGTCTCTTCCTTGAAGGAAGTTGAAAGCATTAACACAGGTCCGTGTTCCAAAAGTTGATTTACTTTTGATAAAGGAAAGTTTTTTTTAGGCATAGTTTGAAAATCCCTCTGAAAATTGGGATAGTAAGAAACTTGTGTATTTTGCGCAAGTCCAACACAATATCCATCATTTCAAAACTTAAATCAAATCCTTGATTCAACCACTCCATTTTTCCTCTATACACAAGATGTAATGTTTTAACCAAATAGGAGTATCTATATGGCTTAGAGCCTCATCTAAAGTCAATCAATAGTGCTGCGGAACTTCAAGAGCGTCTTGGCTACTATGCTATTTTTACTAGTCTTTGCCCCTGAATAGGACTTACTAAGCCATCCTTACACACTTCTTTTAAAATTTGTGTATACCCTTGAGCATGATAAGAATCATACGACTTTTGATCAGCAAAAACTTCATAGAGAAAAAGAGATTGGTCATTTGGATCGATCGATGCAGATAAAGAAAACACCTCACACCCAGGAATTTGTAAAACAAGAGGAATGATATCCTGAATCTTCTGCATAATTTCGACGTAGTATTCCGGTTTAGGGGTAATTTTTAAAAAATATACGATTGACTCGTTCATAATTGCCTACAATAGCTTTGAAAAACCTTAAATTTCCAATTTGCGTGTAGCTGGCGATAAATGCTGATTTCGTATGTACAGCATAACATAAAGCTCCAAACAAGCACCTGTGGATAAAATCGCAATTAGACTCATTGGTTTTGTACTTCCATCAAACAAGCTTGCTGCAATCCAAACAAGTCCTGAAGTTATAAGAAGTCGAAAAGATTGTGTAAAAGACATCGCGGAGCCAGTTAAATTTTCTCCTATGTAAAACATAGAATAAGTGAAATAGATTGTCATGGAAAGAGCGCTTCCAAAACTGGCGAGAGTCATGGTAGCGATGAGAAGCTGAGGAGAATTTATAGAGAAAATACTGAGAAGTCCCAAAGTGAGGATTCCAAGTAAATAAAATAGACTTCCAATTATTTTTGTCGTCATCATTCCTATTTTTTTTATTAAATAAGCAGCACCCATACTTCCTGCGAAAAAAGCGGCCATAATCGAGGCTTGGTAATATCCAAAAACCTCTTTTGCAACATGTAAATGATCTACAAAAATTAAAGACAGGTTGCTAATGAAAACAATGACAACACTGAACATTAAACACCAAATCACCGAGTGTGCCATAAATGGGAAATTAAGAAGGAGCAAACCGTAGTTTTTGAAAATGCTAGATAAGTTCAATTTGTTTCTTTTCTCTTTAGGGAGGGTTTCCTTAGTAAGGACCGCAGTACAAACAACTGTAATGATTGCTAGCGCCGCAATTAAATAAAAATTCATTCTCCAGCCCATATGCAAACTAATCCAATTCCCCATCATTGGAGCCAGCGCCATCATACCACAGCTCCATTGAGAACTGAGACGAGCCTAGAAGACCTTTCAGCTGGATACACATCAAATATAGTTGCAAGACCAGAGCTTACAATAGCGCCGCAACCTACACCTTGTAGAAACCGAAAAAGAATCATAAGGTTTAATGAGGCTGTCAAGGCGCATCCGATACTTCCTAACATAAAAATTGAAAGTCCTATGCAAAGAACAGGTTTTCTTCCATAGGAATCCGAGGCGGGACCAAAAAACAAGCACGATATGCATAGTCCTAAAAAATTCATGCTGAGAAGCATTTGGATCGCATCTTCATTTGTTTTAAAATAGGTGACCATTTCAGGAAAGCTCGGAGTATAGATGTCGGTTTCAATGTAAAAAGTAATGAAAGCGAGTAACGTGATCCCTAAGAATAAAACTTCTTGATATTTGCTTTTAAAAAAACAATTCATATCAACCTCTCTCAACTTACAAAACTAGGATAAAAGAAGAGTTTATGAATTGCAAGGCAGGAAAAACTGAGACCCTCATAAAACATAATCGACGATTACAACATACGCTGTAATCGTCGACTATTTACAAAACAAAATGTTAGTAAATCCGCGAAAGCGGAGTTACTATTTTTTTGATTTGCTTTTTGCTTTTTTTGTAGCTGCTTTTTTAGGAGCTGCTTTTTTTGCTGCTTTCTTGGCCATAGTATCCTCTTTGTTTAGGGTGGCTTATTTTTTCATACATAATACAAAAAATTTAATTCAATAGATTCTTATATCCGCAAAAAAAAACACGTTTTACTTTTCTCAAGCTTCTAATCGAAGCCATGAATCTGATTAAAATATAGCTTAGATGTATACCAAAGATGCAACAACTTTTTTTACAAAAGATCAGATAAATGAAAATCACTAAATAAAATAATGGAAGACATGCCTTACGAATTTCGAATTTTCATCCAGGTAAGTTCATGCTTGTTATGAAAAAGATGCAAAATAATACTTCCGGAAATTTCCTCAAATTCTCTGATGATATCATAATCAATCCCGCCCTGAAACTTGATTGTACACACGAAATTGACTTCAGGAGCACTCTCAATCCACTTTTTTATCCATAAAAGAAGTTTTTCCGGATAACAAATTACATCGCTGAAAATCCAATCTAATTTAGGTAGATCTGACACACCAAGAGAAAAAGCATCTTTTTTTAAAAAAGTTACATTAGGAAGATTTGCAATGGAAGGAGCTAAAGGGGCCTTATCAACTGCAATCACATGAGCTCCTAGCTGTTGTAACACCCATGTCCAACTTCCAGGACTTGCACCTACTTCTAAACATGTTTCAGATAGGTTTGGTAACTTCCCGATTCTTGTGAGAGCTTCCCAAAGCTTAAGATACGCCCTACTTGGAGGAATTTTGCTTTCTTGAAAATGCACCTCACCTTGTGCAAAAGGGCTTGAACAATGCGCGGAAGCCAAAAGAGTCTCCGAATCCAAAAGTGTCCAAGACCCTAATGGAGAAGTGGGCATCGTAGCTGGAAAAACAAGAGGTTTTGGAGAAAAATAGGGAAGACTGGAAGTGATAAGTCCTGCTCTTCGTATATTTTGGTAGGGATACAGCGACCAAAGCTTTTGAAGTCCTCGAAGTTTTTTTGCTGCATCAGAAACAGAAGAAAAATGGATCACCTGCGGGTCAAACCAAATATTTTGTACCCAATGTACTTTTTGTGGCGGGCCATCGGCCAAGATCAACCTGTCATACTGATGAAGAATATTCTTCAGTTCCTTTTTAAGGAGGTCTTCCATGTCAATAGGAGCTAGATACCCTGTTACTGTCATGGCTTGGCCATATGCTGACGGAAATATTCACCCATGCAAAGACTTGTGGCAACAGACACATTCAAGCTTTCGACAAGCCCGCTACCTGGAATTTGAATTTTACTCATCGCCATTTTTAAAAAGGTATTACTAACTCCATGCGCTTCAGAACCGATTGCAAGAATAGATTTGGAAGGGAAAGAAAATTGATACAGAGAAACACCTCCATGGGAAGAAGTTCCAATGAAAGAAAATCCCCTTTTTTTCAATTGGTCCAGAGTTTGAATCGGTTTTGACAGAAGTACAAGCCTTACAATCTCAGCCCCTCCTTTAGCAATGCGGCAGGCGGATGGGGATAAAGCAGGCAACTTTCCTTCTTCTCCGAGGATATAAGGAATTCCAAAATGTGCGCAGCTACGCATAATGGATCCAAGGTTATGAGGATTTTGTACCCCATCTAAGTAAAGTAAACAGACTTTTTGATTTCCTTTTCCAAGAGAAGTCATCAACTCGTCCGGTGTTAAAAATGGCAATTCCCTTGCTAGGATACATACACCCTCATGATGGACAGAATCACTCACTTTATCGAGTTCAGCATCTGGGATGATATGATAGGCTTTTTTTTGCTGTGCGCACCATTTTAAAAGAGGGGTAAACGTATTTACATTAGACTGGTCCAGATAGACTCGAATGATATCTTGGGGCCTTTTCTCCCATAGAGATAAACAAGCATGGAGACCATAATATTTAAGCTCTTTTCTTTGCTTGTTTATTTTATTTTTCATACATCCTGTTTTTAAAATAATTTCTTCAATTCTTACTTATTTCATCTAAAAGATCATTGAGGAATTTTATGAAAGATTTAGCATTTTTCCAAAGGAAAAGTTCTCAAAGCATCTTTATTATTTTGTGGGTTCAATATTTCTTTATACTTCCTCTATTTTTCTAAAGAAAAAGAAGAAAGAGAGCTCATCATTTGATCTACTAATGAAGAGGCTATCCAAGGATCCGTGTAGTTTAGGCTTAAACACATCTGCTCTTTATGAGTCACACATGCTATGAATGGGCAGTTGATGACCGCCGGGGCATGAAAAGACAGGTGTAAAATTTTATCGCTAACACTTTCCGAAAAATTCGCTTTCCCTACATTTGAGAGATAAAAAAGCAAGCCAAAATCCATCGGATTTAGTTTTCTTAGTAAGATACTATAATGCTGAAGAAGTAAATCTTTTGAGCTAAAATGCTCTACCAATTTTTGTTGATAAGATCTAGCGATACTTTCAAGTGTATCTTCCTGGTTCACTTCAATAAGCAAAAAAGCCTCAACTGGAGCTGTAAACAAGACCCTTTGCGGTACTTTTTTTATTCTTTTTCGCAAATCCAAGGAAGAGCCTATACAAATGTTCCCCTGCACTTTCAATGATAAAATAAGCAACGCTGTTAAAACGGCGTTAACAGATAGTTTTCTTTCCTTAGCAAAGTCTACAATCTGCATTAAACGTTCCGATTCAATACAAAGTATCGTATTTTTATTCATTAGAAGGTCTACAGGAGCATCTGGGTGTAAAAGTGGAACAGATTTTGGTCTATGATCTTCAAGCTTCTTAAGGAATGTATTCGAATATTCAGCTATCTCTTTTTCCGAAGGTATAATATCAAGAAAATCCTCAATAGGTACTGGAACAGAAAACCTCGCCTCTTCATAGGAGACATCTAGAAGAAATCTGGCATAGTCATCTGCTAAAAAAATCGCTGAAGCTCCATCTGCAATTGCATGGTGCACAATAAGAAGAAATTGTACTTTCCCTTTTTCTAAATGAAAAATCATATGAAATAACTTCTCAGAAAAATCAAGTTTTCTTCGAAATACAATTTCATTCTCTTCAATAAGCGAAACTTGCTCTAAGTGAAAGTCGAGATCGAATTGCTCCTTTTCTACAAAAACACTATCCTCGATCACGGCTCGAAGAAATGTGTGTTTTGCAACTAATTTTATCATAGCATGCTTTACATCCTGCACAGAAAAATCTCCTTGAATTCCAAAACGCATGTAAATAGACATGTTGGTGCGAATATAAGCTTGCTCAATTTCTGAGACTTCTCTTAGCAACGTCATGAAAATTCCTTTATTTCATCCAAGATTGTTAGCTATTGCAAGAAAGGATAAAGCTTTTACAAAACCTATGCGACAAATAATTCTTTATGAGTGCCTTCAATTCGTCTCCCCTCTATCATCTTTGGCGTTTTATATTGGTTTATCTTTTTGTTTCCAACTCCATTCCTACAAAAGATGATATAAAACATTTTGGAGCTTATCAAATTTTTAGGAGATTCATCTCATGACATCTGTAGCATTAAGTACTAATTTATCTAAATATGCAATCCAAGGCGTTCCTTGTATAGAGGTTGATACCTCAAATAAGATTTTGGATGCAAACGAAACTACTCAAGAATTATTTGCATTCTCTGATGCCTCATTCAGAGACCAATCCATTACTGCACTCATGCATCCCATTGAAGAAACCATAAATTATGAAAGGCTTCCAATGCTGACTTTTTTATTTAGAAATAATGTAGGTAGGCAATGGGAAGGAAAAATCGAAATACTCGCAATAGATCCAGTGACAAACAATAAGGTCCTCTCATTCCCAACAATCCCCGAAGATAATAAAGTTGTAATTGATCCTCTTATGCCAAAGGAAAGGATAAGTATTCTCATCGTAGAAGATACCAGTAGCGCTGTGCTATCGATTAAAAGGTGTTTGAACCATCTTAAATTTAAACCTGATCAAATCCAAGTTGCAAATAATGGAGAAGAAGGTGTAGCAGCCGTTCAATCCCGTTCTTATTCGTTTATCATTATGGACAACCAAATGCCGAAGAAATATGGAATGGAGGCAACAAAAGAGATAAGGGACTTCGAAAAAAGCCAAGGTCGTACTCGTTCTGTGATTCTTTTCCACACTGCTTCTACAAACTTTGTATATCTAGAAGAACCTAATGAAGAAAAAGAAGCACAATCGAGAGCTGAAGGAAATCAGATTCTTTCTAGAGATCTGTTCGATGGCTTCATCCCGAAACCTATTTCCACTGCTCCCCTAAAAAAATTTCTAGTCGAACATTGGCCAAAGGTATAAATCTTCACTCAAAAAAATCCATTTCTTTACGGGAAGAAAAAGACAATAACTACGTTTTCTTCTTCCCTATCTGCTGCTTAATTTTATCTTATAAAAATCTCTTATATGCTATGCTTACTTCTCCTGAACAAGGTTTTATATGAGAATCATCATAAGTTCGGATGAATACTTTCCCATCATTGACACCCTTTTGGAAGAGGTTCAAAAAAGAGGTCATGAGGTGCTGTATTTTGGACCCAAACAAAGTGAAAAGGCAAGAGACTGGACTGAAGTCACTTTACAAGCTATGGAAGAAATTACAAAAGACAAAGCAGATGAAGGGATTGTTCTTTGTTGGACGGGAACTGGCAGCTGTCTTATTGCTAATAAAATCTTGGGAATTCGAGCAGCTCTTTGCGTAGATGCAGAAACTGCGAAAGGAGCTAGAATTTGGAACCACGCAAATGTCCTAGCTCTAAGCCTTCGTATAACATCATCACCTATTCTCAAAGAAATTCTCAACGCTTGGTTTGAAACTCCATATAGCACAGATGAGTGGAACCTTCTTCAAATCGAGAAAATCAAACAAGTTGAATCTCATCAAAAGAAATAAAAACATTCTCCTTTTATAGATTTACCTGCAGACGAAGAGTGAAAACCCATGCATTTTCAAGTCCCTTTCCACCAGGATGTACAATATATTGGAAGTCAGGTTCTAGTAATCCGAATTTCGTAAACTGTAGTTTGTAAAAAGCTTCAAAAGAGGCTTCATAACGTTCTGTAAAACATGCATCTGAATCCTGGGTAAAATTCACACGGCTCATTCCAAGACCGAAAACATCGTTTGGTCTCGCATATCTGGCCCCATTCCATGTAGCTCCAACTGCAATATAGCGGTGAGCTGCGTTCAATGAGGGATCCGCTGAAGAATAAGTAGCAAAGAATGCGCCTTCTTCCTGATCTTTTTTGTAAATAATTTGATCAAAAGTAATACAAGGACCCCAGGTTCCTTTCTGAGTCCTCCCATTAAATTTTGTAAATTCTGCAGTATGCTTCCATATCACAATGCCTAAACGCCCTATGAAACCCTTAACCAACTCCCATTGGTAATCAACCTCACCAATAAGAAAGGCATGTTTTGGCAAGTTATTGAAAAACTTACCTACTATCCCATGCTTTCCTGTTTGATATCCTTCCGCCAGAGATCCATCGAAGACACCTAAATTCAAGGAAATATTATACGGGATTGTTACAAACCCGACTACAGACATAGCAGAGTTTGGATAGGTTGGAAAAAATTCTATTGTAGGTTGATAAGTGTACCCTGCGTTAATAAAAGGAGCGGCATGGGGAATAATAGTAAAGTGATCATAAGCATCTGTCTTCCCAACTACAAACCAATACATATTATCTTGAAACGCTTGCATATACCACAGCTCATACAATTCATCAAAAGAAGGAGCTTCAAGATTGTCTACAAAAACAAAGGACCCAACATCTGTTAATGAAGGGCTTCTCCAATGATGGCTCTCAAATTCTACAAAGAAAGTCCCGCCAGAATAATGCAAAAGAGGCTCACTTCTCATACTAAAACTTGCAGCAAACAAATATTCATACTCACCAAGAGTATGGGATCTGTGCTTTCCCCCGCTCAAATTCCAAGAATCATCGAATATAAAAAAGGAAGTAAATTCAATCCCTTTTTCTTTTAAACTTGTTCGATGTCCACCCCAGTCCCCTGTAAGATATGAAGATTCTTGTGCCGATATTTGGCTCTCAATTTGATTAAACTTCGATTCCTCATTTTCCTCTTTAGCTTGATTGAATTCAGCTTCATCTTCTACATCGTAAGCATATAAGATGGAATTCATGGAGAGTAAAAAGCAAAGAAGACCTTTCCTCAATCTTAAACTCATTGCAGATCTTCCTCTTCCATTACCAACTCATTTAGGTATGATATGACAGGGAATAATTGATTGCCGAATTTATTACAATGAGTGTCAAAGCTCTTTGATAAACAAAGAGCTTTGACCTATTTCATATATTTATAAAATCTCAGCAGCGAGCGCTGCAAGTTCTGATCTTTCTGTGCGATCCAATACCAAATTCCCATACAAAGGATGATGTTTGAACCTTCCGACTACATAGGTTAAGGCGTTAGAGTCTTTGTCCAAATAAGGATTATCAATTTGCGACGGATCCCCAGTTAAAATTACTTTTGTCCCTTGTCCCGCTCTCGAGATGATCGTCTTGACTTCATGTGGAGTTAGGTTCTGCGCTTCATCGATAATAATAAAAATCTTGGGAAGGGTCCTACCGCGAATGTAGGTTACAGCCTCCATTTCGATCTTCTTACTTTCCATAATCCATTTTTGTGTTTCTGTACTATTTGGTGATCCTGTCGTGGACTGGCAAAGAAATTCTAAATTGTCATAGATCGGTTGCATCCAATGATAGAGCTTTTCCTCTTTTGTTCCCGGCAAATATCCAATATCTTTTCCAAGAGGTATAATCGGCCTACTGACTAAAATCTTGGTATATACCCCATCATCGAATACTTTTTTAAGTCCCGCCGCTAAAGCTAAAAGAGTTTTTCCTGTTCCTGCCTGTCCAATCAAACTAATCAGCTTAATATCATCTCTAAGTAGCATATCAAGAGCACATTTCTGCTCTAAGTTCAAAGGTTGGATACCCCAAATATCCCTAGTTAGCTTTTGTAAAGGCTCTAACCTTCGAGTTTGTGGGTTGTATTTACATACTGCGGTCGAATTTTCTGGAGAAGTTAAAATTGCGTACTCATTAGGGAAAAACTTCTTATCTTCAATGCCAATAAAACCATCTTTAAAAAAAAGATCAATATCTCTTTTGGCAACTTCTAACTTTTGATATCCTTTATATATATTTCCATAAGACTCTTTGAGATTTTCATAATCTTGAGATTGAAGTCCTATAGCTTCGGCCTTTACTCGCATGACAAAGTCCTTAGAAACTAGGACCACATTTTCTTGAGTTTCTTGAATTTGATGGGCAACAAATAGAATTTTGTTGTTATTCCTATCTAAAGGGAGGGGGAAAAGTTTTTTATCCGAACCTCTTGTCTCTAAATGGATACGGACAGTACTTCCATTTTCTATTTTTACCCCTTTGTGTAAATCACCACTATTTTTTTCCTTTAAACCATCAATATAACGAATTACCTGTCTTGAATTCTTACCTAATTCATCGGAAAGTCTTTTCATCCCATCGAGCTCTTCAAGTACGATCAAAGGAATAACTACATCATTATCATCAAATTTTTTTAATGCATCTGGATCATGTAAGAGCACATTCGTATCAATCACAAAAGTTTTTCTCTTCACTAAGTTCTCCTTATTTAAGGCGCTATTCACTCATATATCGAATACGTAAGACGTAAGTATTCGGATACCTAATCCCGATTTTTAGAGCTAAGTTTTTTTCTTTAATTTTTGATTAATTATTATAACAGACTTATAATGAGCGTGTTACAAATATAATAAGCAAACGATGCGCTCGAGTGCTAAATTTCTTGACAATTCCGACCAAGAAACCTACAATAAAACTATCTTTTGAAGTATAATAGTATCTTTACCAGTGGAGGGTATCATGAAAATTACAATGAAAACGTTGAGCATTCCCCCTTTCATCTCAACTTCTTGGGACAATATCGCATCTTTACATGTCGATAACACTCAGACCTTTATCGTTACTTTACACAGTGGCACGAAGATTGAAATCCCTTCACTCGACCCTCATGTTATTGATAAAATTTTTACTACTCACACAAGCTATCTTGAACAAGAGAAGGTTTCTACCAACCTTTCCCCTCCTTTTTCAATGAACAATCTTAAATCAACTAATTTTCCAATGGAAAGGACTGAAGATCAAGCGTTTCCAATGCGCATTGGAATTGAAGGGCTAGAAGGGCTGGGTTCAGCTTTACAGCATAATCCGGAGCAAGCCAACAGCCCAGACCTTCCTTCAGAGATCTTATCCAAAATTGCAGCTATATCCAAAGTTGTCGGAGTAGAAGACCCTGCAATCTTGCCAAAACCAGAACCTCATTGTAATTGTATGCATTGTCAGATCGCAAGAGCAGTACAAAATGGTGTCGGCGAAATCCCCGAACAACCTACTACTATAGACACAGAAGAAGTTTCTGAAGAAGATTTGCGTTTTCGAATTTGGGATATTAAGCAGACCTCCGATCAGTTATACTCTGTTACAAACCCATTAGATTCTCATGAAGAGTATTTGGTTTTCTTAGGAGAACCAGTCGGCTGTAACTGTGGCAAAAACAACTGCGAACATATTCGCGCAGTTTTAAATAGTTAGTTTTTTCATCATAACGAAGCCGATTTTCATCGGCTTCGTCCCTTCGCCCATAAATCATAAAAAGAAAGAAAAAAACTCAATTTTCAAACTTTTAGGGTTCTTGCTTTACGCGATTTTCCGTCATAAAACAAAAAAGCATGGTGTAAAAAAATGCTACTCTCTAGAATGTCAAATTAGACTAGCTAGCCGACCCAAATTGCGATACCAAAAAACAGAAAGCACCATATATCGTAGTTTCAATGAGGGACATTCAGGCAAAATAAAATAAATGGCGACTTAGGAGGAATTACACTCATGAAAAGCTTTCTAAAATATATAAATGCTGCAACTGTAACACTATCTTTCACATGCTTATGTGCTGAAGATATGGGCACATCTCAAGAAATTACTTTCCCTAGCGGATTTGAAGCCCCCGCTTCAAAAAAACCCATAGAAGTAGCCTTTTCTACTTTTACAGGAAAAGTGAAAGGAAATAAAGTACGCCTTCGAATCCAACCCGATATCGAAAGCGATGTAATCCAAGAATTACAAAAAGATGACCTCTTTTTAGTTGTGGGAGACAACGGAAGTTTTTGGGCCGTCGAGCCTCCTGAAAATGTAAAAGCCTATGTGTTCAGCGGTTTTATTTTTGATGGAATTGTAGAAGGAAACCGCGTTAACGTGCGCCTCGAGCCTGATCTTGAAGCTCCAGTAATCGGACATTTACAAACTGGCGACAAAGTAGAAGGAGCTCCAAGTGAAATAAATAAAAAATGGTATGAAATCACACCACCTGCAAATACACGCTTTTATATAGCCAAAGAATATGTTGAGAAAGTAGGCGGCGCTGATTTCAAAAAGCAGTATGTAAAAAGACAGAAAACTGTCGACCAATTGCTAGAATCTACAAATCTTTTAGCAAAAGCAGAACTGCAAAAATCCTATGAGCAAATGGATGTGGAAAGATTACAACACACCTATAACAGCATCATACAAGATTATCACGATTTTCCAAGTTATGTAGAAAAAGCAAAAGAAGCTTTAACTTCACTTCAAGATGCATACTTACAAAAGAAAATTGCCTTCTTAGAAAGCAAAGCAAGTAAAGCTCCACAAGAAAGTAAAAAAGAACACACAAAAGAAGCGGAAGAAGAAGTGATTTCTTTGAACGACTCTGAGAATGGATCTTCTGATAAGATCACTGACAGAATGAAAATCTGGGAACCTGTTGAAGAAGCCCTCTTTTTAAGTTCAGCTTATTTGAACCATCAAAAAGATATCCGCGAGTTTTATGAAGAACAAAAACAGTCCTCTGTTACCTTAACAGGAATTGTAGAACCTTACAACGGTCCTATTAAAGGTAAACCAGGAAGTTTTATTCTTCGCAGCAATGATCTTCCTGTAGCCTATATCTATAGCACGCTTGTGAACTTAGATAGCTACGTTGGCAAAAAAGTTTCGATTGTAGGCTCTTCACGCGATAACAACAATTTCGCATTCCCAGCTTACTTCGTTCTCTCATTAGAACAGTAAAATACTCCTTTAAACCCGGCTTAACTCTCTTACAGCCGGGTTTTTTATTTCCAAATTTTTTCTTTAACTTCTTTTCACTCTAAATTGTTTCTTCATCTAGAATGAATAACTAAAAATTTTCATATTGACTTGACTGTCCAATTCCTAGGCCCAAAATCAAGATCTTGCTATAATTTACGCACAGATCCTTCTATAAATTAGGTTCCAATGCAGGTGAAAAAAGTTACAAAAGCATTATTACTTGCTCTAACCAGCTACATTCTAATAAGCCCTATTTATGCTGTTCACACCGAAACCGAAATAGCTCCGCAGAGCGTAACCAACAATTCAAACCAAGATCTTTTCCTATCATTGAAAATGATTAAAGAAGCCGAAAGCACACACAGCGCTTCTTTGAAAACGATAAGAGGAAAAAGAGAGAAAAAAAATTTTCTTCTTTCAGCAAGAAACAAAATTCTCGAAACGGTCAAAGATTATACGGCAGAAAATACATCTCTAGAAGAATCTATCGCAAGGTTTATTCGAGAGAGCTGCCAGATTCAAGTGAGTGCAAGTGATGTAATCCTAGTTAAACCCCTTCATAAAAAACATGACGGAGTCTATTTTATTAAAGACCATGATATCGCAGTGAAAATATTTAGGCTGCTTGACAAAGGCAAATATAAAGGAACCTGCAATTTTTTTCATGAGCTCGGCGCAATCGATTTCTTACGCTCTCAATATCCTAAAGAAAGCAATCCTATCTCTCCTTTAGCAGTTGGCAAAGTACACGTTAATAAGCCGCAGCCCTTTCTATTTGCTCCTGAAAAAACTCTTCATCTTATGCTCGCAGAAACGAAGGCTCAAGGAATAGGATTAGATCATATCCTCCACAACTATGGCAAAAATATAGATAAAAATTCGAATGAAGAAAGAAGGGAAATATGCAATAAAGCTCTTTATCAATTAGGTAGGGCTTTAGCTGAATTCCAAGGAACTCATTGTAGTGAAGCCCCCTCTTCAAGAAAAATAAAATTCATCGAACCCAAAGAGACAACACTAAAGGAGAGGCTTCGCTTCCTTTCTAAGAAAGCAGCGGACCCCAATTATGCTAAGGCCCTTGATGGTTTATCTATTCACTCTCTCGAAAAGATTTTTACAAGTCTATTAGAAGATTATAAGAACGCACCCTTTTATCTTACCTTAGAACATAGAGATGCCCATACAGGGAACTTTATTTACGATGTAGACACTAACAAAATTGCCATTATAGATTTAGCTAGGGTCTTTCGACCGTTGGATCTACATGATACACCGTCTGGCGTGTACTTTCGCGATATTGTCCGTGTTATCGATTTTACTGAAGAAAGCCTATTTCATTACAAAATAGAGAAAAAGATTGTCAAACAATTTGAAGAGTCTTTTTTAGAGGGTTACAGAAGTTGTATGCAAACGTGCTTACCCATAAAAGCACACTCTGATTTTGCTGTAAACTATCAAAGACTTGCAAGGTTTACATGGCTAATAGAGAAATATAAGCCAAACCAAGAACCCTCTCTTTATTTACTCTACCTTAAATCTCGTTTTGAAGAACTTATAGAAAACAAGTCAGCACAGTCGTAACGGTTACGACTCCAATAGTTATGCAGAACTTATAGCTATTATACGTCCTGATCCTCTTCCTCTGGCTCAAAATCTTCTAGCGTCTTTGATTTCTTACCTGCGATCAAACGAATGATGGAGAGAGTCCAACCGATCAAAATATAGCTCCAAGTTACAACCGCGAGTATAATCGGAAAGAAATAAAGGATTCCGTAGAGGACGAAAAGGGCAAAAACAACTGTGAAAAAAATGAGGGAAAACGAAGACGCTCTAAAATGAAGAGCTTTGATACTTGGAAATTTCCACCTGCTCACCATGAAATACCCTAAAATGATCATGATACAGGAGAGGACAATCCCATGAGCAGTATCTGAAAGGGGAAGATATTTGTCTGCATAAGGAGAAGCCAAAAGTAGATTACTAGATACAGCAGTTAATGCAGCAGCTGGGATAGGAAGCCCCGTAAAATGTTTCTTCTGCGATTGCAACTCCTCTATATTTCCTTTCGCTTCATGTGATCTGATATTAAAACGAACTAAACGAAGAACGCCGCAAATAGAAAATAACATCGCTCCAATGACAGCAAAGAAAGAAAGTCCCGTCCCTTGTTCAAGAGTCAAACTTTTTAATAATAGGACAGAAGGAGCTACACCAAAAGAGATGGCATCTGCCAGAGAGTCAAACACAGCTCCAAATTCACTCTCAGCTTTCATGATCCGAGCTACAGCCCCATCTAGAACATCTGCAAGAGCCGCAACTAATAATAAAAGAGCCGATGCCTGTAAAAGTTGGTAGTTTCCAGATCCAGGTTCGACCATGTTTATTTTAAAAATGACAAAAAGACCGCAGGCTAAACCGAACGCCGTGATGATATTTGGAATTACATTAACTTTTCTCATGAACCACTATCCTAAAAAACAATTCTATCTTATGATCGTAGCAAAGTTTTTCTTTTTATCCGAGACAATTCCCATCCTTTTGGTGCTATCAGGATTTTTTTTTATTTTTTTCGATTTTTTCTAGCTATAAAGCAAAAACTACTATATATAGTGTATATAGATACAAGAGGCTACTAGATGTGGTATAGTAGCAGAAAACTAAATGCCTGCAACTAGGAAACTTGTGGTCCAAAAGAGCCGGCAAATGCCTATGTGAAGACAGCTAATAATAACAATGCAACCAAGAGATCGAATATGGTCAAACAATTTTCTAGCGACGTGATTGCGCAAGCATCAGCCGAATGTGATCTTCTATCTTCTTTACGTGATAAAGAAAATAAAGGATCATCCTTCAATCCCCAACATTGCACAGTAGTAAAACGAGATGGTTCCTTGGTTCCATTCCGAAAAGAAAGAATTTATGCCGCTTTAGAAGCCGCCTTTCGAGATACAAAAAAAATCGCGAAAGACCATCCCCTCCCTGAGGAAGTAGCCTTAAGCGTCCAAGAAGTGACCGATTTAGTTGTCACAGAAGTTTTACTTCTCGCCTCAAAAGAAGCATGCCTTACCGTAGAAGGAATTCAAGACGTTGTTGAACTCTCCCTTA
>DAIEPN010000161.1 GCA_027348355.1 Chlamydiota bacterium
CCAAGAGGCTTTAAAAAAGTGGTATGAAAAAAATTATAGCGCAAATCGCATGCACCTAGTAGTTTTATCACCCCTCCCTCTAGAAGAGCTTACCAGACTTACTGTACAAGATTTCTCTGCTGTAGCAAACAACCAGGCCTCTATCGAGCCAATCCAAGAAAAAATGTTCTCTTCTTCGCAGATAGGCCATATCACTTATGTTAAACCGATTAAAGATTTGAGAGAACTTTCTTTTTCATGGGAACTTCCTAAAGAATTTACTTCTTTTGAAACTGAAAAATACGCAAGGCTTCTTGCCTATGTATTAGAGAACGAAGACCAAAATTCTTTCTCTGCTGTCCTAAAGAGGGAAAAACTCGCGGAAAATCTCTCTGTGCAAGTAAACCGTATGGGAAAAGGACAGTTTCTATTTGATGTTAACATCGATCTTACTACATATGGTGTGGCGCAAATTGAAAATGTAATCCACCAATTTTTCCAAGTCATATCCAAACTCAAGCTATCTGGGATTCCCTCTCACCTTTATGATGAGATGAACACCCTCGCTCAGATCGGGTATCAATATCAATCACGCCAAGCTCCTTTTGAATATGTCATGAATTATGCACACCGTATGGTCGATGAGAATCTAGAAAACTTTCCCGAAGAAAGTCTCATAAAAACAACGTATAATCCTAAGACTATGCAAGAATTCCTATCGCTGCTGAGCCCACAAAGTGGTCTCATCATCGTTATGGCGGATCCAAAACTAACTGGTGTCTCCCTTGATAAGAAAGAAAAATGGATGAATGCTGAGTATACAGTTAAAGAACTTCCTAAATCTCTGCTCGATGCGTGTCTCGATGCTAAACCCCATTCTCAGGTTCAAATTCCTCCTGCTAACCATTTTGTTCCTTCTTCTTTAAATCTTGTTTCATCAGAAGAAAAAGCCCAACTTTCCCCGACTGTCCTCTCAAGCGACTCCGGAGAAAAAGTTTATTTTATTGCAGATGACTCTTACAAGGTTCCTGAAGCGTGCTTATACTTCAACATTCAAACTCCTGCAATTAATGGCAGTGCAAAGGCCTATGTCTTAGCAGACCTGTATCTGACAGCACTGCAAGAAAAGATTTCTTCTACTTTGTTTTTAGCTGGAAATGCAGGATTACACGCTGGCTTTGGATACTCAGATTTTGGTATCCTAATCAAGGTGCAAGGTTTCAGTGAAAAAGCTCCGATTCTCTTGAAAGAAATTTTCTCCTCTTTATCCCATGTCTCACCATCAAAAGAGGAATTTGAAATTTATCGCCAAATGATCGCGCGTAAATATGAAAATAATTCTAAAGAACTCCCAATAAGACAAGCAGCCGAGATCCTCTCTCACGTTCTTTACAATACGAGTCCAACAAGTGCGGAAAAACTGCAAAATGCGCAAGAACTCACTTATGATCAATTCCTAACCTTTGCGCAAAAAATCTTTAAAACAAGCTATGTAGAAGGATTACTCTACGGAAATCTGTCTGCAGATGAAGCAAACAACCTTTGGACCTCTTTAAAAGGAGAGCTTGCAAGTCAACCTTTTCCTCCTTCTGAACACATGAAAAAAAGGATTTTGCTCCTTCCTGAAAAGCATGGCCCATACCGAGTCATGCAAACTACCCAAAGACAAGGAACTGGAGTTATTTTAGCAATTGAAGAAGGATCGTTTTCTTTTGAGAAAAGAGCAGCTCAGCAAATGTTATCTAACGCTTTGCACGACGATTTTTTTGATACTCTTCGCACAAAACAGCAAACAGCCTATATCGCTCAGGCTTGGGACCAAGAAGCTGAAAGAGAACTTCTGCAGCTTTTTGCAGTTCAATCAAGCTCTCATGAACCTATGGAACTTCTTGCCCGTTTTGAGCTCTTTCTTGAAGATTTCCTCCGTAATTTTGAACAAAAAATCTCAAAGGAGCGTTTTGAGACCATGCATAGCATGCTCATCCACACTCTCGAAACACCCCCAGAAAATTTACAAGGAATGGCAGAGCGTCTTTTCAAGATTGCCTTTGATTATGAAGGAGATTTCG
>DAIEPN010000163.1 GCA_027348355.1 Chlamydiota bacterium
CTCAGCTATTTCCCTATTTGATTTGCCTTGGTTAACCAAGGCATGGATCTTCTCTCTTTCTTCAATCGTAAGTCTTGTGTAATTCATGCCTATAGAATCCCATAATTTTAATTATGGTGCATTAGTTTCTTGAACCCAGGAAACCTAATTGCGTTAGAATCGCTTTTTTTCTATCCTGTTTCTACAAAAGCACATGATTGAAGGTCAACATGTCTATTACACTACAAAATCCTGCGTTTCGGGTTCTTCAGCCTGAACTTTTTGCAAACTTTGTCTCAGGTCAAAAATGGCATTCGGAGACCCTGCTCGGTCAGGGGGCCTTTGGATCGGTTTTCCTAATCCGAAATACAAACGGTGCCCTTTATGCGATAAAAAGATTTCCAACTTTAGCTGAAGAAAGAGAAAGAATATCACCGCTCCAAGATACTTTAGTTGGTGATGTGCATCCATTTGATTATGATCAGAGAGGAGTCTACACCCCGGCTTTAGAAGAGTTTACCATTGCTCAAGACTTAAGGCATCCCAACATTGTACGAATTTATGATTATATCCTCGATACCAAGGAGGGGGGAGAAGTCCAGACTTGTCTTCTTATGGAATTCGTTGACGGGAGAACCCTCGATGAGATTCCCTCTCAATCACTGCCCCTTTGCTTGGTTTATAGAAACCTGATCCAATTTATCGACACGTACAGCCATTGTCTTACAAAAGGATATCTAACTACAGATTTTTGCGAAGATAATGTGATGATCGATACCACAGGTTCGCTGAAATTCATTGACCTTTATGGTTTTCAAAAGATCGAAGATGTTGTTTTAGAAGGAACATACTTTTTAAAAGGAGAAAACTCTTCCAATGAGGAAAAAGATGAGAGCTTGCATGGATTTTTCCTTGAGCTCACAAGTTCCTTAGAGATGCTTTTGCGGTTAGGCCCTTTTCCACCGGAAAAGATCGATGAATTTAGATCCCTATGTAAAAGGACAGATCATTTTATTATGACTGAAAGGATCGAAAATAAAGCCCTAACACCTCAGGAATTTACAGAATTTGCCATTGAATTTCTAAAGGAATCTGAGGCAGTTGTAAATGCATTTATGAGAGAGTTCCTTACTAAAGAGCCGGAATTTTTTCCTATCAAAAGTAAGCTTTAAATTGATTTATCTTTTTTCAATTAAAAAATAATGTAGGTAGGCTTGAAAAATGATAAATATAAACCTTTTGGAAGAAGTAAAACTTTTTAGAAATTTTTTCTATAAATGATTGTGGAAAAATCAAGTGTTTGGTAATCTCTCGTTTCCTTACATGGAAAGCTATCGCGGGATGGAGCAGTGGTTAGCTCGTTGGGCTCATAACCCAAAGGCCGGAGGTTCGAATCCTTCTCCCGCTATTTTTCATTTACTTCCTTTTCTGGCGGTATAGCTCAGTTGGTTAGAGCAACGGAATCATAATCCGTGTGTCGTTGGTTCAAATCCGACTACCGCTATGCTCTTAATTCCTCATATTCTAAGAAAAACACCTTCTCGTTTGGTTAACTCTAGTACCTGAGAAGGATATCATTTATTTTCGCGAACTTCGATACATTGCAAAGGTTGATCCTTCGAATATCGGAACACAATAGTTCCTGCATTTTTAGGATAGGGGATGGAGTTATCATCTAAGTCTAGCGTAGCGGCAGTTATGCATTTAACGACCCTTCCATGCGTTGTTATAAGCACGATTTGTCCTTTATGCTTCTCGGCTATGTCTTTAAGTGCAGAGGTGACTCTGTTAAGGACTTGATTAAACTTTTCAGCATTAGGAAATACAGGCAGTAAATCCCATTTTTGAGAGCGGGGGATATCTAGCGCCTCTACTCG
>DAIEPN010000205.1 GCA_027348355.1 Chlamydiota bacterium
AGG
Organism: Chlamydiota bacterium; assembly: GCA_027348355.1. GTDB lineage: Bacteria > Chlamydiota > Chlamydiia > Chlamydiales > Rhabdochlamydiaceae > JABEVM01. The sequence continues at coordinate 4 of DAIEPN010000205.1, forward strand.
AGGCCCCTATGGATCTGGATGTGCAAAAGCTTTATCAAAAAGTACACAATCTTTCTAAAAAAACTGAGCTTTTAGGTTCCATAGATCAACTCCTTAGCTGGGATAGAGAAACCCATCAACCTATTTCTGCAAACGATATACGCAGCCTGCAAATCGAAGAACTTACAACCAGAATTCATAAAGAAAGAACAAGTCCAGGCTTTGCAAAAGCCCTATCTTCTCTGATCGACTTAGAAACAGCTGCAATCCTTCATACAAGCCTTAAGCCTTCTCAGATTGTAGCTCTCAAGCTATGGAGAAAAAATTACCTAAAGGCAAAAAAACTTCCCGCTTCTTTTGTGGCCAAATTCGCAAATGCTGTCTCAAACGCAACAAATGTATGGTCGATTGCTAAGCAGCAGAATGACTTTGCCAAATTCGCCCCATTTCTACAGCAAATTGTGGACCTATCTAAAAAGAAAACAGACATTTTGGGGTATTCTGATCATCCCTACGATGCTTTAATTGATGACTATGAGCCGGGCACTACAACAGCCATGCTCATCCCCCTTTTTGCAGATCTTAAATCAGACCTTAAAAGTCTTTTACAAGGGCTCTCTACTAAAGCAATGGATGTAACCCCATTTCCAAAAGGAAATTTCCCTATTTCATTACAGAAGGATTTTTCATATGAGCTTTTGGACTCCATGGGCTTTCCAAAAGGCTCTTTCAGTTTAGACGAAGCAGAGCACCCTTTCTGCTGTGGAATCCATCCGACAGACATTCGAATGACCACCAAAATTTATCCAAGCGATATAATCAGCAATATTTTCTCTGTCCTTCATGAAGGAGGTCACGGCCTCTACCATATGAACCTTCCCGAAAAAGAATTTGGATCACCTATATGTGAATCCGCATCGCATGGCATGGATGAGAGCCAGTCTAGATTTTGGGAAACAATCATTGGACGCAGCCTACCATTCTGGAAACATTTTCTTCCCAAACTCAAAACAGTTTTTCCAGAACAACTCTCTTCTCTTACCCTCCCGGACTTTTATAAAATGATCAACCAAGTGCAGCCTACCCTTATTCGGATTCACTCGGATGAAGTGACCTACTCTCTACATATCATTGTCCGTTTTGAAATAGAGAAAGGTCTCATCGAAGGTTCGATCAAAGTAAAAGATCTTCCCGAAATATGGAAAGTCAAGATGAAAGAATATGTAGGGATAGTCCCTCCTACTGATACAGAAGGATGTCTGCAAGACATTCACTGGTCAGCCGGCCTACTTGGGTACTTCCCCTCCTATACACTTGGTAATTTATATGCTGCCCAAATCTTTGGTGCTTTTGAGAAGAAATTCCCAAATTGGGAGGACCTTGTTGCAAAAGGAGACCTTCTTTTCATTAAAGATTTTTTACACAAAAATATCCATCAGTATGGAAGAGAGTTTGCCCCATCAGATCTGATTGTAAAAATTACAGGGCAGCCTCTTCAAGCTACGCCCTATGTAAGCTATCTTAGAAAAAAATTTAGTCAAATCTATCAATGAAGTCCCAGTTTCAAGATAACTATTTATTTCGTTTTTTTCCTTTGTTTTTAATTACCTATGAGTTTTGTACTAACATGTCAAATGACATGTATCTACCCGCCCTTCCTATCATTGCAGATGATTTTTTTGCTTCGATTAGTTTAGTCCAATTCACAATTGCAGCATGGCTTGGAGGCAATACAGCCGTTCAACTTATTATCGGCCCCCTATCTGATCGCTATGGACGCCGTCCCATACTTTTGGGCGGTGGCATTCTATTTTTATTAGCAACACTCGGTTGCGCACTTGCACCTTCCCTTTCTTTTCTTATTTGTGCACGTTTTTTACAAGGGATCGGAGTATGTTCCATGATGGTTTCCGGATACGCAAGCATACATGATTTATACGATGATCAGAAATCCATCCACATTTTGGTTTGGATGGGGACTGCAGCAGTCATTGCTCCCGCTATTGGACCTCTTCTTGGAGGATTACTCCTGCTCGTTACAGACTGGAGAGGTATTTTCTTTAGCCTTTTTGCCCTAGGGACCGCCTCAATACTCGCTCTATGGTTTAGTATGCCAGAGAGTACACAAGCGCAAAGCCAAGAGTCGCTCAAGATAAAATCCCTTCTTTCTTCGTATGGGAAAATTATTTCGAACTCATCTTTTATGATATCAGCCGCTTGCTTTGCATTTCTTTATGGTGGGATTATTGGATGGATTACCAGCTCCCCCTTCATTTTACTAGAAACCCTGCAGCTCACTCCGACAACATTTGGATATCTTCAAATTCCTGTTTTCGGCGGCTACATTGTAGGGGCTCAACTTGTAAAACCATTACTTGGAAAATCTGGAAAGGAAAAATTGATCTCCGTAGGGCTAGTACTATCTTTGCTATCCGGGATCTTTCTTGTTATCTTTTCGTTGTTACTTCCAACTAGCTTCCTTTCTTTTGTTATTCCACTAGCCTGTTACTCAGTTGGTTTTGGCTTTGCCGCAGCTCCACTTAACAGAGTTACATTGACCTCTACAACAGAAAAAAAGGGAATGGCTATGGGGGTCTTTTACTTGACTATGACAGGTATAGGAACTTTAGTAAGCGTAATTCTCAGCATCTCTCATGAATCCGTATTTTCTGTGAGTGTAGGCATTGGAGCATCCTCCTTAGCATCGTTTCTGTTAAACAAGGTAAATTTAAGATTAACTAATGGAAAGTAGTGAAGTTCCTTGCAAAATGAATCCTCTGGATACAGCCCTCAATCTATCCGTTAGTTTCTAAGCAAAAATATCCTTTAAGGGAGTAAATTTTGAGCTCAAAACTAACGCTACAGAAGGAAATTCTCTAGAAAAATCAGTCATGGATCTTAGGTATTCTTGATATTCTGGAGTATTTTCATCGGAAGAAGGAGGTGCTAAACTAAGAAATACAAGACTTGCAGATTTGGAGAAAGTGGAAACATATTTAAGGTAATCTTTACTAGGATCACCAGCGACTAAAATCTCGATCTGCATGGGGATTCTTCGCATTTGGCTTAGTTCCTGAAATTGATTGAATGCTTTCTGGCGATCTAACTCCGAATCTACAAGAACTTTAAGACATATTTTTGACTTTTTCCAAAAAGAATTACGTGTAAGCATATAGGCAATCATCAGCATAAAATCCCCGTTTTCTTTGTGATAGGGGTGCCACCAGACATGCAGGTCTCCTAACGAAAATTTAGATTCTAAAGAGTCATTCTGACTGTTTAGAATAATCATGTTACAATCTCTTTGATACGTCTTGCGAATCACAAAAGAAAGATTTTCTAAATCATCATTTTTATGAATTCCACAAATGATCGTATTCGGTTTAAGGGGCCCGAGACCATAACTTTCTATCATTTGATTCATGTTTAAATAGATTTTTTCTGCATAACTTACTTCTATTAAAGCCTGAATATTTTGTTGCTGTAGCTTTTGGATTAGATTTTTTTGAATCTCTCTTTTCTCAATTTCATTTTTAATAGGGGTTGTAGAAAAAGAAGCCATTGTGAAAAACCCTTTTCCTTGATTTACAGCTTGGGAAAATTGAAGCAAAGATCCATCTGATTCTTTGGCAAAAACGAGAAAATGAGGCCTCCAAGATTTAGAAGTAGACTCGCCCTTGGCTAAATGATAAATAGCAAATCGAGAGAAAAAAAGTAAAATCCCTTCTCTAATATCTTTCCATGAACTTTGATGATTTCTTCTTAGAGAGATAAAATATATAGCACTCACAAATGCTAACGAAATCAGTGAATATCCCGGATCGATCATCATCATAACGATTAGACACAAACTTCCCGCAATAAGAGACACACTCCAATGAATTCGAAATCTTGGTCGCCAACTAGGATTGTCCATTAAAGTTTCTATGCCCGCAGAAAAATTTAACACTGCATAGCATATTAAACAAATCATCGTTAGTAGAGGAGCAATCAAATTGATACTTCCGTAATATATTCCAATGAGAGCAATTACACATGTTGTTAGTGTTGCAATACGAGGTTCCTCTGTTTGACCAAAATTTTTCCCAAAAAATTTCGGAACAACCCCATCTTCTGCCAAAGCTTGTAATGTTCGAGGGGCTCCAAGCAAACTTCCTAAAGCGCTGGAAATAGTAGCCCCCCAAATCCCAACAACGATTAATGAGGGAACCCTAGCAATAACTTGCATGATAAAGGGATCCTTAATCAAAAGTTCGGAGGAAACATGAATAGACAAAAACCATGCAATAACCATGTAAATAATGTAGGCAATAGCAAGTGAAAGAATAGTTCCTAAAGGCAAGGATTTTCCGGGATGACGCAAATTTCCAGAAAGAGACACACTTGACTCAATTCCTGTCATTGCAGGAAAAAAAATTGCAAAAAGAGCCCAAAATCCCAATTTCGGAAAATTAGACTGAACAATTGGGGTTGGCGTAGCAAGCATATCCCCGCTTCCCATAAACAAAGAGGCAAACGAAGCAATAAGTAAACCAAAAATAATAAGTTGTACTTTAAGGGCCCCATTTAAAGAAAAATAAGCCAATACAGTAAGAGTAAGCAGAGTTCCTACACCTATATTGGTAACAGACAAAATAGGAAATAATGAATGCAAGGATTCAGCGAAACCTATGACACAAAATGCGATAGAAAGTGACTGTTTGAAATATAGAGGCAATCCAAGAGCTGCTCCAATTTCAATACCGAGCGAACGAGATACAAGGTAATAAACTCCACCCTTTCCAACTACTATATTAGTTGAAATCGATGCCATAGAAAGGGTTGTTAAAAATGCAATTAAAGAGGCAAAAGTAATCAACAAAAATGAAGTCACAATTCCAGCCTGACCTACAATCCAACCTAAACGAAGAAATATAATAACTCCAAAAATCATGAGGATACTAGGAACAAAGACTCCTAAAAAAGTACCAAACCCCTGGTTTGCATCTTGAACTGGGGCTTTGTTCTCCAATTCACTATCTATAGAATTTGTTATTGATGACATTTTCACCCTTTTTAAAAATTCGTATTGCTATTAGTAGCTTGAACTTTCGTATTCAAATATGAGTAAAGATAAAATGTGAATTTAAAGAAATTCAACAAAACATCTAAAAGATCTAACGACTTAATTGATTCATTTTTCAATTCTTTAATCCTTATAAGTTTATTTCACAGCTCCAAAAAAATCTATAAAAATAGGAAGAAGCGGCTTTCTAAAATATTAAAACCCCTTCCAAATTGACTTGGAAATATACCAAACCCACAAAACATCGATGAAATAACTAGACTACACTTTCGCAAGTAGAGTAATTGAAGCATCTGCTTTAGCATCCCTTTTATTAAATATGGCTCGAAAAAAACGAAGACCAAAATCAAGAAATATAAAAGAGAAAAAGAAGAGCAACTACAGAAAAAG
>DAIEPN010000180.1 GCA_027348355.1 Chlamydiota bacterium
GTAGAAGAAATGCCAAGAAAAATTTCTGTGGAAGGGGAGCTGAATCTCCCCAAGACATACTTCGTAATGATATTCTTTGGCCACATTTTCTAGGGTAGGATGGAAACCATCTGCAACTTCGAAAGCTTCTAAGATCGAGATATCCTTAGGAAGGAGTGCGTTTAGGCCTTTTTGGATACGAAAGGGGGATGTTTTTTTTTCGGTAGAAAAGCAAATTACTTGACCTTCGGCATGTACGCCTCGATCGGTTCGGCTAGCCGCTTCTAATTGAACTTTTTCTTGGAGAATTTGCGAAACAGCTTTTTCTATCTCTTCCTCAATACTAGGCCCCATTTTGGTCTTTTGCCAACCAAAATAATGAGTACCTTCATAAGAACAGAGTAATTTGATTCGGGCCATACGATAAAGATTAGGAAGGGTTAATCGCCTTCAAAGCTAACATGCCTTTGACAAACATGTCTACAGCCATAAGTGTTAGAAGAAGACCCATTAGTTTTTCACATGCTGCGATCCCTCTTGTTCCCAAGATCTTTTTCAAATGCGACGCGCTAAAAAGGACAAGTGTAGTGAACGACCAAGCAATGACAATCGCAGAGAGCACGATCCACATATTTTGATCTTCATGGGAATAGAGCATAACAGCTGCAAGTATAGCAGGTCCTGCAACAAGGGGAATAGCTAAAGGAACGATAAAAGGCTCTTCTTTAGGAAGGTCTTTATTAGGTTCTTTGGGCAAGGGAAAAATCATGCGGATGGAAACTAGAAAAAGGATGATGCCCCCGGCAATCATAACGGATGCTTGCTCAATACTTAATAGATCTAAAAAGACCGAGCCAAGAAAGTAAAAGCCGATGATGGTAAAAAGGGCGATGAGCAGTTCTCTTATGATGATGATTCGTTGTCTTTTAGGTTCAATTTCTTTAAGCAGGGCGATATAAATAGGTAAATTCCCTATGGAATCCATCAGTAAAAACAATGATAAAGATGTAGAAATTAAAAAAGACATAATCATTTTCTATTTGACTGTTTAATTTGTAATATAAATCAAAAAGGTGATTTTTTCAATGTAATTACAAAAAGGTCTTGTAGAGGAACTTACTAAAATTTTTACTGAGTTCATTTTTCTAGAAATGAAAAGACCTGCAAGAGATCTTGCGGGTCTTTTCATTGAAAGCTAGACTTATTGAAGAGGGGGGTGGCCCATAAAGCCGTTGTAGCTTAAATAAATTCCGAGGATGAGCAAGATCAAGATAAGTAGATGTCTTTGTTTCATCGCCTTCGTAATAGCTTTTTTGGACTGAATGGGGAAGGCAAGCCTCATCACACCTTTTATAATTGTCAAATATCCGATTAGGGTAATCAGCCCTTTCCAATTTAGCTCCCATACTGAATGATCAATTACGATCGCTAGACCAAATAGAAGGCTAAAAGCACCTGAGAGGATTAGGAACCCGCCCCCAGAGAAAACTTCCTTTGTAGCATCTTCAAACGGTTTTTTGCGAAACATCCAAATGAAAGCAATGATTAAGAAATAAAGACCAAGTAGTTTGGCCAAAAATTCTGATAGATCCATAGTACCACGCCTTTTTTCCGAGTTTACCTCTACTTTTTCTTATAGATGGGATGCGGAAAAAGAAAAATAGAAATGTCTAAACTGGTTACTAGAATTTTCCGAGGAGAGGAGTTTGTTTTTGTCCTTCTAGCTGAAGAACACCCCAAAGGGTATGCATCGTTTTCTTATGATCTTCTTTAAGAGGAGTCATTACAATTACACAGTCTTTATTCTTTTGAAAGGCAGCTTTTGTCCAGTTAGCAGATCCAAAGACCAGTGTTTCTTCGTCGATCCACATCCATTTATGATGCAGTAGTTTTTGAGAGTTCCCTATATAAGTAGGGATTCCGGCTTTTTGG
>DAIEPN010000193.1 GCA_027348355.1 Chlamydiota bacterium
AATCTATACGTAGGTTGCATTAACTTTTGTTTGCTTTGTCTTCTGCATTACATGAAGCTTTAGTATAAAAAATCAATTATAAGAAGAGGTCGATTCGTAAGACAGGTATGCGCCATGGTAAAATACCTGATTGGTATAATAAAGAAAGTAAGCGCTATGACACATTTAATGAAAATACTATTAACTCCAGAATAACAAATAGCACGATAGAAAAGATCCTTACAAAGAACAAAGTTAATACGGTCGTAGACCTTACTTGTGGAACGTGCTGGCAGGTCTTCTATCTTGCAAAGCGTGGATTTACAGTAACCGGATCTGAGTAAAGCCAGGAAAGAAAAAGTGTCTGTAAAACTTCTGAAAGGAGATCTCCGTGCCATAAGGGTTGGTAAGTTTGACGCTGCCATAACTATCTCTAATCCGATAGGGCATCTGCAAAAGCGGGTTTTGAGAGAGCATGCGTAATGTTCATAGAAATATCAATGAAGGGGGAATCTATCTATTTGACATATTCAATTTAAACTATTTTTTTTATAGGATGATAATATCACTAAGCTGTCAATTGAGTGGATAAGGAGAGTAGGCGATACCAAACTTCGTGAAATTCAACATAGTATTATTGATAGCAAAGGGGTTTTGATTTCTTATACCACTGATTATATGCAGAAGAGTTTAGGTAAGACAAAAGTGTCAAAAAGTGTAGGTGCTTTGAAGCTTTATACTGCAAGAGAGCTTTAGGAAATGCTAGCTGGGAGAGGCGTTAAGGCTTTAGGTCGGAATGGATGGGTCAAAATTTTAGAAGGTAAAACAGAGCGTATTTTAGCTGTAGCAAAGAAGAATTAAGTCAAATTTATCTTATAGAATTCCCCTTTCGATTTATGCTAGAAAGAAATTTTTAACCAAGATATGATAGATTATGGCAACTTAACTTTTCCTTTCCGGAACTCATGAAAAAACAAAGTAAAAAATCTCAAAAGCCAGCGTTCATGCATTTTTCCGCAGGAAAATACCTGGGTGATTTTTCTATCGTCCAAGAAAAGTTCCCCTATCTAGATGAGATTTTTGAGCATTTCTATACTGAAGAGTTTATCGCACTAAATGATCGTCAGAAGAATGAGAAAGTAGATCGTATTTTACTCCAGCTTTTAAAATCAGAAGAGACTTCTTCTTTTTTGCTCATTCCTGTCTTAGATTATATCGATCGGATCAACCATGAAAAGATACTCGAAAATTATTCCTTTTCTAATTTTGAGCTTTGGCTCAATCAGTTTTCAGGCCTTTCTGGAGAAGAAAACTATGAAGTTAGGTCCCTCATCACTGGGAAGATGATCCCTAGAGAGGAATACCAAACCTATTTTCCGATAGGTATGGAAAAATCTTATCCAGGGACCCACTTTGTTACAGCTCATAGCTCTCCTGATTTAGATACGACTGTTGCTTCTTTTTGGGGATGGGTGGACGCATTTGCAGCGAGGGTGAGCACGGGTCTGCATATTTGGAACATCCCTGGGGGAGAGCCTCCTTCTCAGGTAGAAATCCCTTTCCTATTTCAACAGATCTTTGGGGAGAATGTTTTTTCTTATTTAGCTAAATCAAGAACAACCCTTGCTTTATCTAGTATTGATCTGATGACACAAAAAGGTGTGATCCGCAAACAGACCGATGAGTCTTCTTTAAACATCGATCATGAGCGCAATCAAAATGCGATCGTTCTTATTGATAAGAGGGGCTACTATTTAGGAGACTGGCGCAATTTCGATGTAGAGGGTGTACGACAGATTATTATGCTTTTAAATAACTGTCTTAGATGGTTTGAAAATAATTTACATGTAAAGCTCATTTCTCTTTTTGCAAAAGAGAAATTGTCGAATCAGGACTTTGTCGAGTTCATCCGTGAGATTTTTGGTATTCGAATCAGAGAGTGCGAACCTGCTAAAGATTTTACAGATAAACAAAGTAACCTAGTTCAAGATTATCTCTGCAAAGTACTCGGTGCTACAAAAGGATTGGACAGCACATTTGATGAGTTTGCAAGCGCTATGGAAGGACTCTTTATTTTTGACTTCCAAGAATTAATTACTCTCATTGAATCTCTTCCAGGATCATCGCTTTTTGATAACTCTGGAATACTGAAAGAAAACCGCCCTAAAATTTTTCATCAGTTAGAAAAAATTATTAAGGGGATGGATAAAGCCATCCAAAGCGTACGCTCTTATGTTGAGAGGCTTGATGTAGCGTTAGACATCAAGACACAGGTATTTGGATATCTTCCACAGGTGGTAAGCTATAGAGCCGACTTAGAAGAGATTCGTAGCAAGATGGGTACTTATCCTTATTTGACTGTAACTTATCCTGATAAAC
>DAIEPN010000195.1 GCA_027348355.1 Chlamydiota bacterium
GTGGGCAGCTTACAGAACAGGTAAGACAAAGACCTTATTGCGTAGTTCTTTTTGATGAAGTAGAAAAAGCACACCCCGATGTGATGAACCTTCTTCTTCAAATTCTCGAAGAAGGACGTTTAACAGACTCTTTCGGAAGAAAAATTGACTTCCGCAATACTATCATCATCATGACATCTAACTTAGGAGCTGATTTAATCCGCAAAACTACCGAAGTTGGATTTGGTGCTACAGAAGGAATGCCCGACTATGCAGCAATGCAGACGAAGATCAATGAAGCCGTCAAAAAAGGCTTTAAACCGGAATTCATCAACCGTATGGACGGGGTCGTCATTTTCCGTCCTCTGGATAAAGCTCATCTCTTAGAGGTCATCGAACTCGAGGTCAAAAAGGTAATGTCAAGACTAGAGCGTAAAAACATTTTCCTAAAACTTGATCAGAAAGCCAAAGATCTTCTTGTCTTCAAAGGATTCCAACCGGAGATGGGAGCTCGCCCAATGCGAAGAGTCATTGAGCAATATCTTGAAGATCCATTAGCAGAAAAACTGCTGCTCAATCCAGGAAAAGGTGGCTCTTGGCTTGTGACCGCAGAAAATGACAAGATTGTTTTTATCGATCAAGGCTCCGCGCCCCACGATGCGAAAGACAACCTAGTCACTATGTCCCCATAAGAACTTTTTAGGGTCCTTCTTTAGAAAAATAAGATGCAAATCTTATTTTGTCTCTGGCAGGGTCCTACCCTTACTAAAATTTCTTTTACGCTATTCTCTAAATATAAAAGAAAATCTTCATTTCATTATTATATTCCACATCTGTATACTGTTTATTCGCAAAAAACAGCATTATACATGGAAATAATATGGATTATAAAAATTATTCATTTTCTCAAAAGGAAAAGAAAATTCGAAAAAGATGGCTAAATCTCACCATTTTTACTCATATATTTATTCCTTATATATTCTTACTCTTAGGAATATTAGCTTCCTCCATATATAAGAGCCTTTCCTTAGTCATCGGAATACCAGTTTTTGCTATTTTGATTTTTCTCTCTTTTTACATCCTCTATCATTGTGCTTATCAAAAATTAGGAACACGCTACCTAACATTTTGTATTATTTTAGGGTCTCTCAATGAAATACGTAACCTAGGGAAAACCATAGTTTCTTCCGATTTGCTAACACTACCCACATCTAAATACCTATTCTTACTTGAAGTAATCTCTTTTGCTATATCAGTCTATTGGTATGTGCTAAGCTTTCAACTCAGAAAAATGAATAAAAAGATCCGTCTTCGAGAAAGACGTTCCATTGAATCCTCAGAAGAATATAAAAATATTATATCAACGATCCAAACAGCTTCTTCTACAGAAGATCTGAACAGAATTATTAGTGAGCTATTTGAAAAATGGCCAAACTATAAGCCTATGATTTCAGAAGAGTATGAAGAAAAAAAAGAAGCTCTTGAGAGCCAACTTAGCTAACTCCTTATTTTATGAATAAAGCAAAAACTGTTGTCGTTGGCATGTCAGGAGGAGTGGACTCTTCTGTTGCAGCTTTTCTTCTCAAGAAACAAGGCTATCACGTGATCGGCATGTTCATGAAAAACTGGGAAGAAAAAGATGCACAAGGAATCTGTCAAGCTTCTAAAGAATTTGAAGATGTTGTCAAAGTATGTGAAAAACTTCAAATCCCCTACTACTCTGTCAATTTCGCTAAAGAGTATTGGGACAATGTCTTCACAAGTTTCTTAAACGAATTGAAACTAGGCCATACGCCCAATCCTGACGTTTTGTGCAACCGTGAAATCAAATTCAAAGCTCTTTTAGAAAAAGCTCTCTCTCTCGGAGCTGATTATCTAGCAACAGGTCATTACTGTAGAACAAAACAAATAGACGGTAAATATCATCTTCTACGAGGACTTGATTCTGATAAAGATCAAAGCTATTTTCTCTATACCTTGCAAGAAGCTGTTTTACGAAGAGCTCTGTTCCCAATAGGAGATCTTACTAAATCCGAGGTGAGAAGAATTGCTAAAGAAGAAGGACTCTCCACTTTTGATAAAAAGGATAGCACCGGCATTTGTTTTATTGGTGAGCGCAATTTCAAACAATTTATCAGCGGCTACATCCCTTATGAGCCTGGTAACTTTGAAACACTTCGAGGAAAGATCATCGGCAAACATGATGGGATTGCCTATTACACAATTGGACAGCGCAGAGGATTAAACATTGGAGGACCGGGAGATGCTTGGTTTGTTGTAGGAAAAGATACAAATAGAAACGTTGTTTTTGTAGAACAGGGAAAAGACCATCCAAGCCTTTATGCTTCAAATTTAACAGCCACAGAATGTAGCTGGGTCAATATACCAATATCTCTTCCTTTCTCTTGTAGCGCAAAAATACGCTATAGACAACAAGATACTGAGTGCGTTCTCACAAGCTTAAATGAAGATAAAATCCTTGTATCTTTTCAAAACCCGCAAAGGGCCATTACACCAAGACAATCCGTTGTCTTTTATGACAAGGAAGTTTGTCTTGGCGGAGCAATTATTTCTGCATCCTGATTAAGATAATATCCATTGATCAGAAGAAAAATAATCTTCTGGAATTGGGTAAAAACAAATCGGGCTTGCTCTCTCTTTTTTTAATAACTTGCGATCACAGAAAAATGAAGGCGTCCATTTTTATTTCCTTCATAGTGGTCTCTGTGCAGCTTAAATCCGTAGTCAAGCCTTACCGTTAGATATGGGTCAATATAATAGCGGAGGCCTGGGCCAACACCCATAAGCCACTGATGCGTACTGATATCTCCTTTTCTCGCATAATCTTTTCCAAGACCGTAATCGAAAAACGCGAGAAACTGGAGACCATCTTTAATTTTATGTGTCCCAATCATCTGCAAGAGACCTATCATTGGAGAGCGAACTTCAACACTTGTCAAAATCGCATTGTCAGTATTGACTTGTCTCTCTTCATAACCACGTACCGTGTTGTATCCACCAAGTCCAAACTGCTCACTAGGGAGTAAGTTTGTCGTTGCAATCTGACCTCTAAATAATCCAGAAACAGAAAAATTCATAGGAAGATATTGGATGTAGACGACCGATCCCCTAAAATAAGCGTAGGTCGGCTTCGCTCCAGGACGCGTATCGTCATACACTTTTTTGCTCTGATCTGCTACCCACCCACCTGGTGAATAGTACACTTCTGCATCAAAAGATGTTTTTGACCGAGAAAGTTCTAAACCGCCATTATATCCAAAAGCAAATTGCGTTAAGTTGGTATATGGATGAAATGGGATAAAAACTTGTTCCTCAAACTCTAAATTCGTATTCGTTCTTTTGAAATCACCACCCCAGATAAACTCATGCAAATACTTCCCGATTGGATTTAGAGCAATATTATAACGCATGCTAGCCTCATACGAATTGCCATGAGTTCGTTTTGCAGGATGAGGAAGATCGGCATGAATATTTGAATATCCTCCATAAAAGGTCAATGTATGCTGCCAAGGTAGCGGAATACTATAATTAGCTGTATGCGCCTGGAATTTATAAAAGTCTGTTGATGCTGTGTATTGATAGGAAAGTTGTTGATCAAGGCCAAAAGCATCGCCCCAGTTGAATCCGGCAAATACTCTATTTTTTCCTGTTCTTTCTAGACCCGTATTGTCAACTCCTGTATATACCCTCAGCGGAAAACGGTCCTTTGTTATTAATTCAATGTCAGTTGTCCCCTGTTTTTCTCCGGGTGTATAGACTGCATCCGTCCGTCTAAACGGATTACGGTTCATGAAATCTAAATTCTTTACCAGTTTATCCTCATTAATGGGCTTTCCTGGCTTAAGTTTCATAAAATTTTTCAGACGCGCATCGGAAAACCACTTATTTCCTTTTGATTCTACTTTTCCAAGAACCCCTTCTGTAATTAAGAATTGGACTACACCTTCTGTCACGTCTTGCTCAGGGACTTGTATCGCTACCATCGGTCTTCCATAACTCTTATAGTAGGAAATGATTGTTTTTTTGATTGCGGTAATATCAAAAAGCGTTAAAGGCTTGCCTAAGAACGGCTCTAATTTTGCTGCAAGTTTCTTCTCGGATCCAGGTGGATCAACTTCATAAACATATACGCCTTCTAAATGTTTATATTCCCTTTGATGGAGAGCAGATTCTTTTCCAACAAGAACAATGGCAAGCGTATTCTCTAGAACAACTTTGTTCTCTTGTTTTAAAAAAGCGGGTTTTGGTGAAGAAAAAGAATCTTCTTCACCCCTTACTGCTACTTCTTTAGAAGAGGGCTCTTCAAATGCAATTTCCCCTTCTTCAAAATAGTCTTCTTCATTATCATAATCTGGGTCATATCTATCATATACATCATCCATATTCGTAGAGGCGATGTTTGCGGGCTGATCAGCTTTATTCCAACTTTCCTTTATTTTATCATGCGTCCAAGTAAGAGAACTTTGGGCATGTAAAGAATTCCCCATACAAAAAATAGTACTTAGAACTGCTAAGCAATTGATCTTGATCACTGTATTCATTGTTCCTCAGCTATTGCATCTATGGTTATCGGAATGTGTTGATTAAAATACACCTGTCTTCTAATCATATATTCATCATTTTTCTTTGTATTATTTTCATTTCTTATTGTAAATAAGATTGAATAAAACCTAAGCCAATCTAATTCTTCTACATCATTAAAATAAAATAGCTGACTATTTGATAGAGCTGTTTGATAGACCAGAAACTGCACTTCATCCATCTTCAGATAGCGAGAAAAACTCTCACAATAATAGGTGGAGGGCTCAGAGTTGGATACATAGTCTTTTGTCAGGATCGGATTTCTCTCATCAAAGATCGCCCAAGAATTGTTCGATGTTGACTTCTTCTCGGGTTTCTCTTTTTGCTGAGTTACAGGCTCTAATGTCTTTTCCTCTACTAATATAGGTCTCTCAAATCCTTTTGGTCTGGTAAATTGCTTTGCTTCAGAGTAAAGCTCATGAGAGGAGGATTTACCATCGACTGTGGATGCAACAACCGTACTTTTCCCCCTTTCTGAAGTAAGCCCCTTAGGCTGTAGCAAATTAATTTCATTACTTAAATCAGGAGCGGTGATTTTTAGATTTCCATTTCTTCCTTCCTTACTGCCCGCAAGAATTTGCGCATCGCTTCCAAAATATTCTCCGGCTTTTACAACAAGTCCTTGATCTAAACTAATTGCAATATCACCACTCTCTGTTTGAATAGATATTGCACTCCTCGTAGTGTCTAAGAGAGTATTATCAAGATGTAAAATACGCGCATTCATGGAAATGGAGTTATTTCCCACTTCGCCAAATGTTTGAATCGAAGCTACCGCGTCGGGAGAGCTTCCTCCTACTAAAACTACATCTTCGATTGCAGAAAGAGAAATCGTCCCTGTAGAGTTTCTATACTCTTGGTTTCCTACCTGCAACATAGCGGGTGAATTTCCTTCTCCACCTTGTAACGTGAAGTTCTTTCCAATTAATTTCAGAGAACCTTGGCAATCAGAATCGACACTGGCCCCAATATAGGCTTTTGCAGATCCCGTACTTGAAAAAGATAATCCCCCTTTAAGAGAATAATCTTCCTTAGCAAGGATATTCACATTTCCGTTTTGCTTTGTAGCTATATATGCG
>DAIEPN010000201.1 GCA_027348355.1 Chlamydiota bacterium
TTTTATATTGTCCTAATCCCAGTTGGAAGTGTACTCAATGTTGGTATCATTTGGAGCCTAGCCGATATTGCGATTACTCTTATGGTGGTCACGAACTTAATTGGTGTGATAGGCCTTGCAAACCGCGTGATTGATTCGAACCGAGAGTACAAAGCGGTAGACGCCATCAAAGCATAAATAATAAAATCCCAAGATATCCCTTGGGATTTTATTCTAAATATAACTTTCAATCTATAATTCAGCAGAATTGGCTTTAAGGTAGTCTTTTAGATTTTGCGGCGTTCTCTCATCAATTTTCCGCTATTTTCTAAGGTCTCAAGGATTTCAGACATAGTAAAAACCGAATGCAGATTATAGCCTTTATTTCGAAGATTTTTTGTGCTATGCTCTTTCGCTTCCGGACGTACCAGAGGAAGAGGTTTTATGTTCTGCGCGCTTATAGACGCCATAGGAATGGCCCCTATAGGGACTCCGCAGATATGGGTAAAATCAGCACTTGCAGCAGCTTGAGCCATAAGCTGAGCTACAGCAATCATAACATCAGGATAGGAGATGAGTAGTCGCAAGTTGGCATATATGGGTGATTTTAGCCCGCTTTTGAGAGTGAAATCTCCAAATTTTATGGTTCCGATTTCATAGAGTCGAATAGCGAGCTCCCTCTTTAGTTTTTGCAAGATCATCATTCGGTTAGGATCGTTTCCGACTAGGGTAGTATTGCCTGCGGTATTTACTAAAACTTTTTCATCGTTAGCCTTTACATGAGAAGTAAGGGAAAGTGCAAAAGAGCTAAACTAGACTTGATCATACAAAACTTCTTGTTAAGAAAAAGATAAGAGATTTTTGATTGTTTAAAAAAATTTGACTGTCAAAGTATTTCTTAAAATTTTTGTAGAAAGATTTGAGGATTGTTTTTTTGTGCTTTTACCAAAACGGTTCCACCAACAGGAAAAGTAAACATGGGGTATGTATGACCAAAGTCGGCATTATAAATCACAGGAAGATTTTGTAATTCTTTTTTGGTAGAGATGATTTGCTCTAAAAGGTTCTCACCCATCTGAGAAGCTTTTTGAAAGCATCCTATGACAAGGGCCTTTACATTTTTAAAATCGGAAAGATGAAGTAAAGATTGAAGGTTGCGGTCAAAAATTTCCGGTGTGACAAGATAATCGTCTTCTAAAAACAGAATAGCATCTTGTAGAGAAGGCATAAATTCTGTTCCTTGTAAAAGATTTAATGTACATAGATTTCCCCCTACAAGCCTTCCTAATGCTTTTCCTTCTTGTAGTACTTGTATTCCAGGATTAGGGACAAACTTTCGATTTTCTTGATGGATCCACCACTCATCGTCACTCCAAGAAGAAGAGGAAGTAAGTAAGATAGGATCAGATGCAAATAGACATTTTTGAAAATATTCGATTGTGTACTCCATTCCTTTTATGCAGCCAAAGGAAGAGAAATGAGGCCCCGAATAGGTAACAAGAGAGGATTTTGCTAAAATTGCATTTTGCAATGCTGTTATATCGGAATATCCACAAAGAACCTTTGGGTTTTGTTTAATCAGAGAATAGTCTAGATATTGAAGAAGTTGATTTGAATTAAAACCTCCAATAACTGTCAGGATGCCTTTTACGCTTGGGTCTTGGAAAGCTTCATGTAGGTCGTCTACTCTAGACTGTATGCTTGATGAGGTAAAATCATTCATCTCATCACAGTGTTTGGAAAAAGTGACATGTAGTCCCATTTCTTGCAAACGATCTAATCCAGTTTTCCGGACGTCAAAAGAAATCATCCCTAAACTTCTAGAAGGGGCCAAAATCCTTAGCTCATCGCCTTTTTTAAGTTTAGGAGCGATTATGGTTTGCATGCTGTGCTTCCTGTTACGTAAACTGGGACTGCTTATAAATAGATGATTTCTTTCATAAAAGATTCATTCCTCGATTTTAGCGTATAAAAACGCGAATTTTTTATGAATTTTTCTCCTTTTATGAGTAAAAGTCTTTTCATATATAGCTCATTTTTATATCTTAAAAAAAATAATTGAAATGTGATTGTTCATATTTAACACATACGAATATTCATCATAGGAGAAAAAACTGATACTAAAAAGGCAGTGAAAAATGAAGTTAACAAGACCCTCTTATACATCGATTTTTATTTTTTCTTTAATTCCCTTTACTCTGCCGCTATCGGGAGTGAACTATACGTGGAATGTATCTAGTGGAACTGCGAGTTGGAATAACTCTGCTAACTGGACTCCTAGTACTGGATCTCCTTCTACAGCTTTAGATACAGCAACATTTTCTACTCCCACTACGGGGACAGGCACTGCAAATATTAATACTAGCACTAATGTAGGTCAATTAAACTTTCAATCGCTTACGGCTACAGGAGGGTTCACTGTTTCTTCTGCCAGTGGAGCAGTCACTTTAGGACTTGGTGGGGAAGGGTATATACCTACCATTTTTCTAAGTAACACTTTGAACGTTTCGATAACTGCTCCTCTAGTGCTAAAAAGCAGTATTGTCATTAATCAGGGATCAATTGGGAATAATCTCATAATTTCCGGAGGTATCTCTGATGCTGGGAGTGCTTATGGAATCACTCAAGCGACGGGTGTTGGAACAGTTCTTATTCAAGGAACGAACACCTATTCCGGTCCAACAAATATTAATGCTGGAACGTGGCAAGCAAACGCAGCAAATGCATTTGCTCCTCTTTCTAACTATACCGTTACAGGAACGCTCGCATTGAATAATTTTGCTAATACGATCAAGTCTCTTTCCGGTTCTGGGTCTGTAACAACAGGAGGAGCTTCAGGGGTTTTGACGATTGCAAACGGAGGGAGTTTTTCAGGAGTCATTTCGGGAGCGGGGGGAGTGTCGTTAACAGGAGGGACACTTGCGCTTAGTGGAACAAACTCCTATTCCGGGGCTACAACAGTTTCGAATA
>DAIEPN010000209.1 GCA_027348355.1 Chlamydiota bacterium
CTCTGTTTTAAGCCCTAAAAAATCTTTAGCTACTTGCAAACGCGAACTTATTATTTCTATTCGTCATAATAAGGTCGATCAAGAATTATGGAATGCTTACTCAGAAGCAATTAACAACCAACTCACGATCAATTCATTCGCAAGCGAACATTCAATGCCAAACAATTCTTAATTAAATAAATTATTATAAAACCGCCTATTAATTAGGTGGTTTTATAATAAAAACTAAATAATTTTAATTTTACTCAATTGATTCTTCGAAACAGACTGCCAAGCTCCTTTTTATATTGATTTTAAAGCCAAAATCAGTAAAATGTCTGTTGCGACTTATAATTTATCTCTCCTTAATAGGAGAAAAATGTCTTTTTGAAATTCGTGGAAGAAGGTCTTCCACTTAACCGTTAAACTGCCCGAGGATATTACATGTCACAAACTACAAAAGCCGACAAAGCAGAGTTTGGAAAGTGGAGGTCATTTTTTTGGCCAGTCCATAATTTTGAGCTCAAAAAAATTATTCCAATGTTCCTTCTATTTTTCTTCATTAACTTTAACTACACTATCTTACGAGATACTAAAGATACGCTAGTTGTAACTGCACCAGGATCTGGAGCAGAAGCGATTCCGTTCTTAAAGGTCTGGGGCGTACTTCCTTTCGCGATCTTATTTATGCTCCTCTACGCAAAATTAAGTAACATCCTAAGTAAGAAAGCTCTTTTCTACGCAACACTCACTCCTTTTATTGCGTTCTTTGGTCTGTTTGCTTTTGTTCTTTATCCGGCTAGAGACGTATTACACCCAACAGTTCTTGCAGATCAACTACAAGCATTCTTACCAGCTGGTTTTAGCGGTCTCGTAGCGATTTTCAGAAATTGGACATATTCTTTATTCTACGTTATGGCCGAACTTTGGGGAAGCGTGGGCATCTCTCTTCTCTTCTGGGGATTTGCTAACGAAATCACTAAAGTTTCTGAATCAAAAAGATTCTATGCCATGTTCGGTCTCGGGGCTAACCTAGCTATGCTCTTTTCAGGCCCGGCGATCGTTCTTGTATCTAAAATTCGAGACAAACTCCCGCAAGGCGTTGACGCATGGCAAATTTCTTTAAATTATCTCATGGCCATGGTTGTTGTTTCTGGCCTCGTGGTTCTCGGCATCTACTATTGGATCAATAAAAACGTTCTTACAGATCCAAGATTTTATGATGCTTCTGAAGTCAAAGGACCAAAGAAAGCAAAACCAAGCATGTCAATGGGGGAAAGCTTCAAGTTCCTCTTAAAATCAAAATATATTCTTTGTATTGCCATCTTGGTAATTGGTTACGGAATTGCCATCAATCTTGTTGAAGTTACCTGGAAAGGTCAGCTGAAATTACAATACTCTCATCCTAACGATTACAGCGCCTTCATGGGATACTTCTCTACAATCACTGGAGCAGTAACAATCTTGATGATGCTCTTTGTAGGAGGAAACGTAATGAGAAGATTTGGTTGGGGCGTTGCTGCGCAAATCACACCTGTTGTTCTTTTGATCACAGGAGTCGGTTTCTTTTCCTTCGTTCTTTTCAAAGATTACTTAACAGGGTTCATTGCTATCCTAGGAACAACTCCTCTAATGCTTGCAGTCGTGTTTGGAACTGCACAAAACATTATGAGTAAGTCTGCTAAGTACTCTCTCTTCGATCCGACAAAAGAGATGGCCTACATCCCTCTTGACCAGGAATCAAAAGTAAAAGGGAAAGCTGCAATTGACGTTGTAGGAGCAAGACTTGGAAAATCAGGTGGATCTCTCATTCAACAAGGACTCATCGTTCTTTGCGGATCAGTATCCTTGATCACTCCTTATGTTGCAGCTATCCTTTTCGTAATCATTTTCGCATGGATTTTAGCTTCTAAATCTTTAAGCAAGCAATTCACTCGCTTAACAGCAGAAAAAGAAGAGAAAGCCAAAGAAAAAGCGATCGAAGCGGTTGTTGCGAAAGCAAACCAACCTCAAGAAGCGACAATTACAGGCTAAGCTACATAAGCTAATCTTTGTAATTAAAAAGCCTTTTTCCGAGAAATCGGAAAAAGGCTTTTTTGTTTTTATTGAGATTATAGCAAAAATGACCTATGCTATTTCCAACAATATTAGACAACCACAAGTCATCTATTCATGTTTACCTATCATCTCCGTTGGATCAGAAATTTCTCAATCATCGCTCATATTGACCATGGCAAATCCACGATTGCAGACCGCCTTTTAGAACTTACCGGAACCATTGCTTCTAGAGATATGCAAGAACAAGTCCTCGATGCTATGGACCTTGAAAGAGAGCGTGGTATTACGATTAAAGCTCACCCTGTGACGATGTATTATAACGCCGATGATGGAAATACCTACCAAATTAATTTTATTGATACACCGGGACACGTTGATTTTTCTTATGAAGTATCAAGATCCCTATCTGCATGTGAGGGGGCCCTTCTGGTTATCGATGCTGTGCAAGGGGTTCAAGCGCAAAGCTTAGCGAACGTTCACTTAGCTTTAGAAAGAAATTTAGAAATCCTCCCCGTTATAAATAAAATTGATCTGCCAGCGGCGGATGTAGAAGGGGTAAAACAGCAGATTGAAGATGTGATTGGTCTTGACACTTCTGACGCGATCCACTGCTCTGCTAAAACAGGAATTGGAATTAAAGAAATCCTTGAACAAATTTTACACTCTATTCCCTGTCCTAAAGATCCAGAAGATTCTATTTTACGAGCTCTAGTCTTTGATTCTCATTATGATCCTTATCGAGGTGTGCTCGTTTATGTACGTGTGATAAGCGGAGAGATCACCAAAAAGACCATGATCAAAATGATGGCAACCGACAAAACCTTTGAAGTTTTAGAAGTGGGAATTTTCTGCCCTAGTGAAAAACCTGTAGAAGTCCTACGTCCAGGAGAAGTGGGATATATTGTTGCAAATATTAAAAGGACCTCTGATGTAAAAATCGGAGATACGATCACCTCTCTAAAACAACCTGCGGCAGAGCCTCTGCCCGGTTTTAAGAATATTGCACCTGTAGTATACGCAGGCATCTATCCAGTAGATTCTTCCGATTTTGAAATGCTTAGAGACGCTCTTGTAAGACTTCAACTCAACGATTCCGCTCTTCATGTAGAACAAGAAAGCAGCATGGCACTTGGATTTGGATTCCGCTGCGGTTTTTTAGGTCTCCTTCACCTAGAAATTGTTTTTGAAAGACTCCAAAGGGAGTTCAATCTCGATATTATTACTACTGCCCCGAGCGTGATCTATAAATTTACCCTGACGAATGGAAAAGAAGTACAAATTGACAACGTAGCCCATTACCCGGATCCTGCCCAAATCGACTTTGTTGAAGAGCCTTGGGTAAAATGTCATATCATGATACCCGCCGATTTTATGGGAGCTATGATGAGCTTAGGTATGGAAAAAAGAGGATCTCTTGTAAAAACAGAGACAATGGACAGCAAAAGAGTCCTTCTTACATACCGATTTCCTCTCAATGAAATCATCACCGATTTTAACGATAAACTAAAATCCTCTACAAAGGGGTATGGGTCATTTGATTACGAATTTGATAAGTATGAACTAGGTGACATTATCAAGCTAGAAATCAAAGTCAATGAAGAACCAGTCGACGCCTTTTCTTGCTTAGTTCACAGAAGCAAGGCCGAATCAAAAGGAAGAGCCATCTGTGAAAAACTTCTCGAGGTCATTCCCATGCAGCAGTTCAAAGTGCCAGTCCAGGCTGCCATTGGTGGAAAAATCATCGCAAGAGAGACGATAAAAGCGATTACTAAAAACGTAACTGCAAAATGTTACGTCGGTGATATCACACGTAAACGAAAACTTTGGGAAAAGCAGAAGAAAGGAAAGAAAAAGATGAAGGAAATTGGCAAAGTCAATATCCCTCAATCTGCTTTTATGGAAGTTTTGAAAGCCGAATAGTTTATCCTAACTATCTACTTATCATATAAATAGGAAAATTATTACCCGGCATTTCTTTGTTTTTTCTTTTAATAAATTTATTTATTGTGTAAGTATGCGATTTAATGTTGGCCTATCACAAGTCGGATATGGTTCTACAGTTTTTCTCATAATGTACATAGAAATAAACTTAAGAAAATAAAAATACTTGGGAGTTTTTATGGTAAAGCTTAACAAATGGGAAAAGCTTTTCTTTACAATCACAATCTTATAACTTCTCTGACAAAATTTTGCGTAAACACCTTTCTCGGCGTGAAATCTATAATGAGCCAGTCGCCTCAAATACAAACTGGATTGAATAGTTTTTTAGAAAAAATTCCCATACTTGGCCTAATACCATTTGCGAAAATGGCGCAAAGCGCTTTTGCTCTTTCAAATTTTGCAATAGCTCTCAATGCGCTTACAGCAGCTCCCGTTGCTGTAGCCATTTTTGGAGAAACCAAAAATGTGTATTCTGAATCATCTCAACTCGTAAACCCTTTTCCCACTCCTGCAAATTCTAAAGTCTAAATTCTTAGAATCTCATAATAATAATAAACACCTCGCCTCCTATTGCAAATTGGGCGCGAGGTGTTAGCATGTAACTGATCTAAACTTGCATAATGAACGGTATTGCTTATCCAAACAAATCACCAAACGAAAATCTTTACATCTTCTTTATTTTTCTCTTTTAAAAAATTTATTTATTATGACAAAA
This sequence comes from Chlamydiota bacterium, assembly GCA_027348355.1. Taxonomy (GTDB): domain Bacteria; phylum Chlamydiota; class Chlamydiia; order Chlamydiales; family Rhabdochlamydiaceae; genus JABEVM01. The sequence continues at coordinate 4,694 of DAIEPN010000209.1, forward strand.
TCTACCTCTAACCGAAAAAATTTATAAACTTACTAAACAAATGGAGTTTTTATGTCTGGAATTGGCAAACTGCTCAACAACGCAGCAACTACGTTTACATCGGCGCATCGCAACCTCATACTTCCAATAAGGATTGGCGCAGCTAGCATCCTTGCTGGAAAAGAAATCAACTCTTATTCACCCAGTGCAAAAAATCTTGTCCATTATCTAAGCTTTTTCAGTAAAATTCCTCTATTAGGCTCACTTCCTTATGAAAAGATTGCTACAAATACACTTAGCTATACTAATTTTGCAGTAGCACTTAGTGCTATAATAGGATTCAAGAACAGGAAAGTCGGTATTTATCTCACGCCTGCTAGCATGACTCTTGCAGCTGCATCGAGTCTAAGCGGCATTAAAAATATCTTCGGAGAGCGCGCATTTGGGGTTTCTCTTCCTGAAGGACTCAAAGATCTGTCTACATTTGTCTGGACAGTAGGCAGCGTATTATCTTTGCGAGAGACTCAAGCTAGCATTGATAAGCTTGATAGTATGGGTGATAAGACTAAGATCGCTTACCTGAAAACAACCCAAAGAGATAGCGGTCTTTTTGCGATTGTGGGCGCCATCTCTTTATTAGGCAGATACATTGCAGCAATTAGATCGCCTGCTGTTCAACTTGGACTTTCAGTAGCACCACCGGCTATTGCCCTTTTAAGTGCTTGGAAAGGCGCTTATTCACCTTCTTCCCAACTTGTGAACCAAGTTACGACTTCAAAAAGCTAAAACTTGTAGTTTTTATATACTATGCAAGAGACACAATGCGCCCTACAAAAATAGGGCGCGTTGTTTTTTCGGGCTGAAAAAAATCCATCTCTCACCCCATTATTATGATTGAACAGAAGCGCATCTCAAAAGCCATCTAACTCATAATAAATTTACAAAATCTTTACTTAATATTTTCAGAATATTTCACTTACGTCATGCTGAAATGACAAGGACCAATTTTACTAAACTCAAAAAAGGAGAATTTTATGATTACTTTAAGCGGAGCTTTCCAAAATGCACTAAATAGACCTGTTGACTCTATTAGAACTACAGCAGCACTAGTTTTAGCGGGAGCTGAGACAGCTGCTCAGTTTCCAAAAATTGAAGCTGCTGCTAGATTGACCGCCTTTTTTATGACAGCAATTGGAATCATAGTGAATAAAACAAACAAAAATATAACTCTATTTGCTCGTAATTCTGTATAATCCACAAAAACTAAAAGCCTCTCTTTTAAAAGAGTCTTTATTCATTCTGATTTCAACAAGCAACATCCTACTAATCTAATCCAACTTTAGACGTTATAGGTTGAAGAGCTAACATCCCCGCCTTTTCCTGTCCAATTCGTATGAAAGAATTTTCCGCGAGGGGTATCTATTCTTTCGTAAGTATGGGCTCCAAAGAAATCCCTTTGTGCCTGAAGGAGGTTTGCAGGAAGCCTTTCCGTGCGATATCCATCAAAGAAAGAGAGTGCAGTGCTAAAGCAAGGAACGGGAATTCCAAACAGGGCTGAGTGAGATACAACGTTCCTCCAGCCTTTTTCTGATTTGGCTATTTCCTTTTGGAAGAAAGCATCCATAAGAAGGCTTTCTATATTCGGTGATTTGGCAAAGGCTGCCTTGATGTCACTTAAAAATGCGCTGCGGATAATACAGCCCCCTCTCCACATGAGAGCTACCGATCCATAGTCTAACTCCCACTTCATTTCCTTAGCAGCAGCGCTAAGGAGCATAAACCCTTGTGTATAGCTGATGATTTTAGAAGCATAGAGAGCAAGCCTGATTTCCTCGATGAATGCTTGCCTATCACCTGAGAATTTTTGCAGAGGGCTTTTGTATAAGGAGCTAACTTTAACTCTTTGCTCTTTTATAGCAGAAAGGCATCTAGCAAAGACAGCCTCTCCAATTAAAGTAACTGGCATACCAAGCTCAAGGGCGCTGATTCCAGTCCATTTACCAGTCCCTTTTTGACCGGCAACATCTAAAATTTTATCAACAAGCGGCTTTCCATCAATGTCGCTATATCCGAAAATTTGACTTGTAATTTCTATAAGGTAGCTATCTAATTCTGTTTTGTTCCAATTAGTAAAAACATTTTGAAGCTCATCAGCATTGCAACCCAAAATTCCGTGTAGGAGATTGTATGCTTCGCAGATCAGTTGCATATCGCCATATTCAATTCCGTTATGAACCATTTTTACATAATGACCTGCGCCCCCATCTCCTACCCAATCGCAACATGGGCTCCCATCATCTGCTTTCGCGGCGATAGCTTGAAGAATGGGCTTTACAAGTGGCCATGCAGCATGGTTTCCACCCGGCATAATGGAGGGCCCGTGGCGGGCTCCTTCTTCTCCACCAGAAATCCCAGTTCCGATAAAAAGAATCTCTTTTTCTCGTAGAGCTTTATCTCGTCTTTCACTATCTGTATATAAGCTATTCCCACCGTCAATAATCACATCTCCTTTTTCTAGAAAAGGAAGGCACTCTTCAATAAGCTCATCTACTGGCGCCCCTGCTTTAACCATAAGCATCACTTTTCTTGGTCTTTTGAGAGCGCGAAAAAACTCTTCTAAACTATGAGTCCCAATTACATGAGTATTTTTAGCAGGTCCACTTAAAAAATCATCGACTTTCGAAACTGTGCGGTTAAATACAGCAACAGAGTACCCGTGATCGTTCATATTCAGTACTAAATTTTGGCCCATTACAGCAAGTCCAATGAGCCCGATATCTGCTTGCTTTGTCATTTTTTCTCCAACTATACAAAATATTTCCTAGAAATGTTCTTGAGACAAACACTTCTAGCTTCTACAATCTTTACGTTTTTGTCCTCGTAGCTCAGGTGGATAGAGCGGTTGCCTCCTAAGCAACAGGTCGCGCGTTCAACTCGCGCCGGGGGCATATCTAATTTTCATGACTTTATGTAGCTGTCTATCCCCCTAGCTACTCCCTTAGCGATCTTTTCTACATAGGAGCGGTCTTTAAGAAGAAGCCTTTCTTCTTTATTTGTCATAAAACCAGCCTCAATAAGAATAGACGGCATCTCTGTCTGTCTGATCACCAAAAACTTACCACTTTTAACTCCACGAGAAGAAGCTTCTGTAGAATCTACCATTTGATAAAGGACAGATCTTGCTAGATTTTGTGAAGCTTTTGACTTAGCTGATTTTCCAGTCCCATGATAATAGACTTCCATTCCTTTTGCATCAAAGCTGCTTGATGCATTGAAATGGATGCTAACAAATAGATCTGCTTTTGACTTGTTCGCAAATTCCACCCTTTTTTCAAGGGGAAGATACGTGTCTTTTGTTCTGGTTAAAATAACTTTATACCCCATTTGAGATAAATATTTTTTAGCAAGAAGGGTTGTGAATAGTGTAAGCTTTTTCTCTTGAAAAGAATGCACTTTGGCACCTTCATCTCTTCCACCATGTCCGGCATCTAAGATCACAACAGCCTTAGGTTTTCTAGAGGATTCCTCTTTTAAAGAGGGAGAAGGTGTACCATCTGAATAGGAAGATGCAGGCATGGTAACGATAGTAAAAAGAAAAACCAAAAACGCGCTTCCCAAAATCTTTTTTATCATTTTTTCTTTCCTATTTTATTTCATACATTTGAGGGGCGATCTACCACCATCTATGATAGGGGCATTCCCGATCCCCTCATTTTATCATAGTATACTACCTACTATAAAATTGCTATTCACACAATTCTTTAGCAATTTTTCGATCATCAAAATCAATGGTTTGATTTGCAAAAATTTGATAAGTCTCATGTCCTTTGCCTGCAATGATGATCACATCTTCTTTTTTAGCCATTTGAATTGCTTTTCTGATCGCTTCTTTGCGATTTATCTCAACAATTGCTTTCGATGGGCTCGTAAAACCTTGTAAAATATCATGTATAATTTTTTCAGGGTCTTCACTTCTTGGGTTATCACTTGTAACAATTGTGCAATCGGACAGTTCTTCAGACACCTTCGCCATAAGAGGACGTTTGATTATATCGCGATTTCCACCACAACCAAATACCGTGATCAATTTCCCTTTTGTAATTTCTTTAAGTGTGGAAAGAACATTTTGAAGAGCGTCTACTTTATGAGCATAGTCCACGTAAATGGAGAGACCCTTTTTATTTGGAACCTTTTCCAGTCTTCCGCAGACTTGAGAAAACGAGCGCAAGCTCTCAATCACCTTTGACAAGGGAATCCCTGCAGCAACTCCAAAACTTAGGGCCGCTAAACAGTTATAAACATTAAATCTTCCAATTAAAGACGATGTCACAGGATATGATTTCCCTTCAAATATAAGCGTAAAGCGAAGACCTTTTTCACTTAGGGTAATGTCTTTGGCCATAAAGTCCGCTTTTTGCAAGATACCATAGGTCAACACTTTTGCAGGACAAGCTTTTAGCAAAAGCTGCGTATAAGGGCTATCTTGGTTCATGATAGCTACTTTTGGATACTTCTTTTTGGACGACATATTCAATGAAGAAAAGAGCTTCGCCTTCGCTTCAGAGTACTTTTCCATTGTAAGATGATAATCGAGATGCTCGTGATTTAGGTTTGTAAAAATAGCAATATCAAAATCTAAACCAGCTACCCTTCCCTGATCAAGTGCATGAGATGTTACCTCCATACAAGCTGATTTACATCCGTTGGCGACCATCTCATGAAGAAATTTATAGTTCGATGTCACATCCGGAGTCGAGCGAACTGCAGGAATGTAATTCTTCCCATTGATCACCTCAATTGTTCCTATAAGGCCGCAATTCATCTCACTCAAATCTAAAATATGTTTTACCAAATAAGAACAGGTTGTTTTCCCATTCGTTCCTGTAATCCCTACTAAAAGCAAGGATTGATCAGGAAATCCATGGTAAGTTGCAACAACTTGCGCTTCAATTGCGGAAACGTGAGGGTGTATAATCTGTGTAACATGAGAGAAAAAGGGATCGTATATATCTGTTAAAATCGCAACAGCCCCCGCTGCAATCGCATCAGGAATAAACCTTGCACCATCAAATGAGCTTCCCTTTTTAGCAATATAGAGATTTCCTGGAGCTACAAGAGTTGAATTGGCGCAAATCCCTGTCACATTACACTCTTTAGAACCTTTAATACTACAGTTTGGGATGCCCTGAAAAATTTTTTTTAACTTCACAAACCCTCATTCCATTTTCGATACAATTCTTGTAATTGCTTACATTTTTCTACACAATCTGCTTTTGTCGGATCATAACGTGGATCTCCGGAGGGAACTCCATGCGGATCGTCTGGAGTCACTCCTAAATAACGAAGAGTCCTTGTCGCAATCTCTCTAAACGCAGGAGCCGCACAGGCCCCGCCCATTTGATTTTTTCCTATTCCTGGGATATACTTGTTCTCTGGTTCATCAATCCCTATAAATAGAACGAATTTTGGATTTACAGCGGGAGCAAACCCTATAAAGCTCGAGAAATTAATTGTTTTGGAATAGACGCCGTTGATAATTTTTTCCGAAGTTCCTGTCTTTCCAGCTTCTGTATATCCATATATATCGCCCTGTGTTGCAGTCCCCCCTGGCTTGGTCGTGAGTTTTAGTACTGAAATCATCTGTGCTGCAATATCAGGATCAAGCACTCGAGAAAAGCTTTTTATCCTCTCCTCTGATGTATTGTCAAGGATTATTTCCTGAGATCCATCTCTGGATTTTTTTACAATCTTACGAACAATCGTAGGCACAACCTGATATCCACCATTCGCGATCATCGCGTAAGCTCTGAGCATTTGCATACTAGTAACTAAAAGATTATGGCCAATTGCTAAAGAAAAAGGCGTAGGCACCGACCATTCTAACGTTCCATTCCCATACTTTTTGCCAGGCGTGGGAACCATTCCCGCACTTTCAGAAGGAATTTCCAAGCCAGTTTTAGAGCCAAAGCCAAAAGATTTGTGAATCCGATCTCGATACCAATCAACCCCCAAGGTGGCTACAATTTTTTGTGCAAGTCTTGCCATATAAATGTTGGAAGATTTTTGAAGTGCTAAATCCATATTAAGGAAACGATGAGGTTTCCCTTCTCGTATTGGCTTCGATCTTCCAGGAAAGTATGTATTCGAAACATCCATCTTATCTTCAGGATTGAATAAAGGAGGTTTCCCCATTTTTTTCAAATCCGCATTCGCCTGAAGCGCGATAGCAAGAGTAATAGGTTTAAACGTGGACCCTGGTTCATAAGCATTAGTTACTGCTTTGACCTTTGTATCTTCTAGCTTTTGAGGGTCATTAAAAAATTGCCGATAAGAGCTTGGTTCAAACCAAGGATATTGTGCGAGCGCTAAAATCTCTCCGGAAGTTGGATCCATCATGACAGCCCAACCAGATTTTGCGTTTGATTTTTGTACGGCTTTTGCTATTTCTTCTTCAGCGATTGCTTGTATATAATGATTGATTGTTAAATGGATATCTGCGCCATCCTCTGGTCGCTCAAGCACTTTTCCAATGTCCATAGGGTGTCTAGGAGATCTGAGTAAAAGACGTTTTCCATGCTTTCCTTCAAGATACTTATCGAACATAAGCTCGAGACCACCTGTTGGAATATTTTGCTGTGTTACAGGATCCTTATCTTCTCGTATGGTATGAATTACCTGTCCTAGCATCTTCCCAAATGGATACGACCTTTTATAATCTTCTACAAAATAAAGAGCGTTACGAGCAATTTTTCTTTTTGAAGCGTACGACATCCACCATGCTTGGATTTGATCGCGAACATCTTGATTCATCCAGAGGATGAGCTTGCGGCTATGGCTTTTTTTTTCAAGCTGCTGTAGCAGTTTTAGTCTTTCTTCTGATTTCGATTCCCAGCCAAAACTATGGCAGATGGTATTCACGATCTCTTCACGCACCTGTGGGGGGATCGCCAAAGGATCGGCGTAAAGATGGTATTTTGGAACATCGATCACAAAGGGTTGTGGAGTTTGCGGATGACCTGTTTTAATCGAAGTATTGGAGTAAAACAACCCTCTTTTTGCAGGCTCTTGCACCAGAATTTGATGTTGTGCTTTGGCATATTTGGTCCATTTTGGGCCTTCCATAATCTGGATCTTATAAAATTGGATGATCAGCATGGAAAAGAGAAAAATAACAAAAAGCGCTACACCTAGTAGACGTTTAAGATCTTTTAATTGGGGGGGAAATGAGTGAGATGGCTTATCCATCGCGGATTACTTGTAGTATATGGCTAAGGGCTTGTTCCAACTGCTAAAGAAGGAGAAAGTTTGAAAGATACTAATATTTCTTCTTCCTTCGTTTGCTGCGCAATGAATTCTTCACGTAGTGTGATCACCTCTGTAGCAAGCGGCTGCTTTAAATGAGCAAATTCTCCACTTCGCGCCAACTGCATGAGATGACCTGGATTCTCAAATTGGTCTATTTCATAACGAAGGCGCATGTTTTCTTCTTGGATCGCCTTCAAGCTCTTCATTTTAGTGGGAATGGCTATTCTCAAACTAGTTAAATCATTTTGTTTATCAAGATAAGAGTAAAAAGCGAAACCACAGGTAAAAAGACAGATCACAATCCTGACAAACAAACTCTTTTGCATATAGTTCTCAATTCTTCTGTGCAAACCGTAACTTGGCGCTGCGTGCACGCGCATTTTTTTTCATTTCATTCCAAGTTGGAATAAGTGGCTTTTTTGTTAATAATTTTAAAACCGGTATAACGCTTTCAGCTTGCTTCTTTTGCTCTTTCGTCACAGTCGACGCACTTTTGAAAACATTTTTGACGATTCGATCTTCTAAACTATGAAAGCTTATGACCCCAATTTTCCCTTGAGGCGCTAACTTTTCGATAGCTTTGCAAAGACCTCTCTCTAAAGACTCAAGCTCATGATTTACGAAAATACGAAGCCCTTGGAAAACAAGAGTAGCTGGATGAAGTTTTCCCCTGCCCTTCACAATAGAAGAAATAAAATTGGCTAGCTGAGTTGTTGTATAAAACTTTTGTTTTCTTCTCGCCTCTACAATAGCCCTCGCAAAGAAACCCCATTTCTTCTCTTCTCCGTAGTCTCTAAAAATTTCACCAAGTTTTTTCTCAGGCCATGTATTGATCACATCAGCTGCAGTTACATCCGCAGTAGGATCCATGCGCATATCTAATGGTCCTTCTTTAGAGAAACTAAATCCTTTTTCACTTTGATCTAATTGCATAGATGACACTCCCAAATCAAAAAAAAACCATCTACATGTAAAATTTTTCTTTCAGAGAGATAGGTATCTAAATTGCTAAAATCTCCCTGGATCAACTCAACTTTATCCTTCCATGGCTCAAGCTCTTTTCTCGCAAGCTCTAAAGCTTGGGGATCTTTATCACACCCTATATATTTGACAATCTCTGGGTGGGCTTGAAGAATAGCTTTTGCATGCCCTGCAGCTCCAACCGTTCCTTCAAAAAACACTTTCAAAGAACTGTCCGCAAAAAAGGCAAGAAACTCCTCTTTCATCACAGAGATGTGGGATTCCTTATTTTTCATGGCACTCCTTTTCCTCTTCGTCGCTTAATAGGGCAAATGCCTCTTCGGTCATAGTTTGCATACTGAAGTCAAGATCCTTACCACCAAGGACTCTCTGCATATTTTTGTCATAGGCATCTTTTGGCCAAATCTCAATCTTGTTCATTACTCCCGCAATCACCATTTCACCTTTAATTCCAACTAGGCTTTTTAAAGTGCTAGGAAGGACAACCCTTCCAATTTTGTCGCAAGTAGTCTGATATAATGTGGAAAAAAATAAGGTGAAAAATTTTTGG
>DAIEPN010000206.1 GCA_027348355.1 Chlamydiota bacterium
TATCTAGAAGGTGTAGAAGCGTTGCATGAGCTTGTCTTTGGTTAAGAGGTTCTGTAATCTCAAGATGGCGTTGAGTAGATTGATCTAAAGACATATATTCAGATGAATTTTCGATACTGATTTTGGTGATATGGTTTATTGGGAAATAGAGTTCATCATGAACATAGAGAAGGAGTGCTCCTGCGGAATTAATTGCTGTCGTCATCTCTTGCATCCCAAATCCGTCCAAACTATGAACCTTGAAATGTTTTTGTAGTGTTTGTAGAGCACTTCGATGCTCGAAATGCCATTCTTCTCTTATCGTACATAAACATGGGAAGTATTCAGGAAGTTTTTCAAGAAGACTTTTATGGTTTTTGTGACATTTTTCCGATACAATGATTTCTTTGGGACGAAGGCGGACTAATTCATCAAGAAGCTCTTGCTCATTTTCTAACTGCTGTACTCTAAAATCTGCGGTGGTAAGATCTAGAGATGCGACTCCAAAAGAGGCGTTTACCTTACTTAAACAGAGAATGTAGTTGTTCGAATTTTCTGAGAGTAGATGAGAGTTGATGACCGTGCCGGGAGTCACAATTCGCACGATCTCACGTTTTACCAAGCCTTTTACATCTTTGGGATTTTCAGTTTGTTCAACAATGGCAATTTTATAACCTTTTGTGAGCATTTTATCGATGTAGCCTTCGCTTGTGTGATGTGGAATGCCACTCATCGGAATATCTTGTCTTTTTGTAAGAGTAAGATCTAATTCTTTGGAAAGAGTATGTGCGTCTTCATAAAATGCTTCGTAAAAGTCTCCCAAGCGAAATAAAACAAGAGCATCTTTGGCCTCAACCTTACAAGCATGCCACTGTGCCATCATCGGAGAAACCTTATTATCTAAAGAAGAATCGGTCATATAAATACAAAGATGAAAAATGTGTTGTAGACGTGATTATCACAAGATTTTTTTCGGATTGCAAGGGAAAATGGAGATCCTACGTTTGGTAGAGGGGTGCTAACTAGTTAGCAGCTCGTAAGAAAAGTAAATTTAAAAAATGTAATAACAAATTGCATTTATTATTTGTTTTTTCGAAAAAAGAGCAATTTTTTCAATAATTTGTAGGGGATATTTTCTTTAGGAGGGATCTTCTCTATAGGTTTAATCGAAGAGTTTTCATCAGTAGATGGGAGCTCTTCCAAAGCTTTTTGAATTTGAAGTAAGCTGCCTTGGCCCCATTGAATAAGAAGCTCTAAATCTTTCGCAAGATTTGTAAGGTTAGACTTAATTTCTTCGAGAGTCTTGGGACTTGCTGCCTTGTTTTTTAAACGAGAAGGAGGCATGCTGACTTCTTGCACGGTTTGCTTGAGTTCAAAGACCGTCATTAGATAGGAAGTCATAACGTGGTTGATTTTTTCTCTGAGCTGACCGAGTTCTTTTTTACCGCTCTCTTCTACTTTTTTAGTGGCGAGGGAGGGTGCATCGGTTTGAGAGGCAGGCATGATAGCCGTCTGACAAACTTTTTGCAGAAGAGCCTGTGATAAGTCCGGGGCTTTAGAAGTAGACGATGGACTGTCTGAAGAGGATTCCATAACAAGTTTTCTCTATGAAGGTGTAATCGGCTAGGGTAGCGGAACCCATATTTTTTTTATACCTATTTGTTTAGGAATTTTTATGGCGATGTATACAAAAGAAAGTTTAGAAACGTTAAAGCAAAAAATAGACCTTGTAGAGATCATCTCCTCGCATGTACCTCTTCAACGTTTTGGAAGTTCATTTAAAGCATGCTGTCCGTTTCATGATGAAAAGACCCCTTCTTTTGTTGTGCAAAGAGGAGATTCTCATTACCATTGCTTTGGATGCGGAGCGCATGGGGATGCAATCGCCTTTTACATGCATTATCTGAAAATGAACTTTATGGAATCTGTAGAGGCATTGGCTGAAAGGTTCCAAGTCATACTACAAGAAAAAGAAGAAACACATAGACAAGAGAAAAAAGCTCTTAAAGAAGCTTTGCTAGAGGCATCTTCCTTCTATCATTTTTTTTTACTCCATACGGAGGAAGGTCAGGAAGCTCTGCAATATTTATATAAAAGAGGGGTTGATCTAGAGTTTATTACCCTTTTCGGAGTAGGGTTTGCTTCAAGAAAAAATGGCCTTTTCCGTTCTTACATGTATCAAAAAGGATTTGATGATACTACTATGGAAGAAGCAGGTTTGATAGCTACAGGTGAAAGCGGAAAGAAAAGGGATTTTTTCTATGATCGGATTACTTTTCCTATACGAGATGCTATGGGGGCTGTAATTGGGTTTTCTGCGCGTAAAATGCGAGAAGAAACTTTTGGTGGTAAGTATATTAATACCCCAGAAACACTGCTTTTTAAAAAATCTCATACTTTGTTTGGACTTAGCTATTGTCGAAAGAGAATTGTGAAAGAAAGAAGAGCTCTGATTGTAGAGGGACAGATCGATGCTCTTTCTTTGATTCAAGCAGGTCTTACAATTACGGTTGCTGGACAAGGGACTGCTTTTGGTGAGGGGCATGTGCAAGAACTTTTGCACTTAGGGGTAAAGCAAGTGTATCTAGCTCTAGATGGAGATGAAGCGGGGCAAGAGGCTATGTCTAAAATAGGACATCTCTTTCAAAAGAAAGGTGTAGAGGTTTTAGTTGTGGAGCTCCCTCGTGGCAAGGATCCGGATGCTTTCCTAAAAGAGGAAGGCCTAGATGCTTTTGTTTCTTTGGTACAAAAATCAATCCCGTATTTAGATTTTTTCTATAAAAGGCTCACTAAAGGACATAATCTTGATTCTCCAGCAGTAAAAAACGAAATTGTCCAAATCATGACCAAAAAAATCAAAGAATGGGAAAACCCTGTCATGGTTTATGAGAGCCTTCGTAAACTCGCCCACATAGCAGAAGTTCCCGAAGCTCTTTTAGGAGTGCATGATCAATATTCATCTTCTCCGATGAAACGAAGCCAAAAAGTAGGATTTGCCGAAGTTGACCCAGATAAGATCTTAGAAGGAGATCTACTCCGGTGGCTTTTCCTTATGGGAGGTAACGGCGCTCGTTTTCTAGAAATGATTAAGCAAAATCTGAAACCGGAGTATTTCCATTTAGAGATTTGTAGAGAACTGTTCTCCTTTTATTTGGATTGTCATAATCAGAATAAGCCCTGTGATTTGCTTTCTTTTTCTATTGCCATAGAAAAAGAAGAACACAGGCTTTTTGTTGCAGAAATTCTGCAGAAAAAAATTAATTTACAGAAGCCTGAAGAAGGGATCATTCAAACAATAGAAAAAATTCTGCAAAGAAACTGGATGCAGCAAAGGGAAGAGATTAAGATGAAAATGTATAGCGGCAAATGCTCCGATGAAGAAGCGATTGCACTTGCTAAACAGTTTGATGAAATTCGTAAAAATCCTCCAAAAGTTCAGCTTGTATGAAAGAGTTCATCATTTTTTTGATGAGCAGTAGCGCCTCTATAATCAATGGGTTCCCTTAACTTTAAAATTACCTAGAAGAAAACTCTTTAGTTTTATTAGAAAATAGAGGAAAAAATAAGAACAAAATTTGGCTGAGAGGTAAAGTAGTCCTTCGAATAGTTTTGTTCGCAGGAATCTGAAATTTGCTCGGATTGATGTGCTTCATCTATTTTAGGGCGAAGACATAGAGTAGGAAGTTTGAATACTACAGCGATTTTTGAAGAATATATGGAAAGATTTTTATTATAATTAAGTCGTTTAGGAAGTGAATGGGGGGGGGATAACATAAATGGGAAGTAAAAATATTTTTCTAC
>DAIEPN010000207.1 GCA_027348355.1 Chlamydiota bacterium
AAACCTTGTCACGGAATATGATAAAGCGTCGGAAAAATGCATTATAGAGAGCATAAAAAAACGATTCCCTAGCCACAGCTTTTTAGCCGAAGAAAGTGGTGATAGTGGCAATGCATCTTCAGAGATCCTTTGGGTCATTGACCCTTTGGATGGAACTGTGAATTTTGCTTATGGAATCCCCTTTTTTAGCGTAAGCATTGCAGCTGTGCAGGGAGAACTACCATTAGCTGGGGTAGTTTATAATCCTCTTCTTGGAGAACTTTTTTTTGCAGAAAAAGGCAAAGGCGCCTATTTTAACGGAAAGAGGATGTCTGTAAGTAATAAGACCAACCTAGAGAAAAGTCTATTAGCTACTGGTTTCCCTTATAATGTAGAAAAGAACCCAAACTCGTGTATCGACCATGTCGCCAAAGTCCTATCTATGGGTATTCCTATAAGACGGCTTGGATCTGCAGCTTTAGACCTTTCTTATATCGCTTGCGGAAGATTTGATGCGTATTGGGAAGTGGAACTACATCCATGGGATATGGCGGCAGGAAAACTACTCGTTGAAGAAGCTGGTGGAATAGTTACACACTATGATGGTAGCAATCGTCCTATAAACTCTTCGAGCAATCTCTTAGCAACGAATAAAAAGCTCCATGGCGCAATGATGAACATTTTACAATGAAAACTTTACAAAACTCACTATGATTATAGATGGAACAAAGATTTCTCGAACTGTAGAAGAAGAATGTAAAGCAAAGGTTGAAAATTTACAAAAAAAGCATCCCCTATCTAAACCACAGCTCGCTTTTATCTGTGTAGGAAACCATCCATCCTCTCTCAGTTACATAAAAAGGAAAAAGCAAAAGTGTCATGAAGTTGGTATCAGCTCCAAGGATATATTTTTACCTGAATCGGTCTCAGAAGAAAAACTAGTCCAAGAGATCGACATATTAAATCATGATCTTGAAACCCATGGAATTTTAGTCCAGCTCCCCCTTCCTAAGCATATCAATCCATTTGCCATTATGGAAGCTGTCGATCCCGAAAAGGATGTCGATGGATTTCATCCCATTAACATGGGAAAGTTGTTATTAGGCGAAAAAGATGGCTTCATCCCCTGCACTCCTCTTGGAATTGTAAAACTTTTGCAGGCTTCTAAAATCGAAATCCAAGGTAAGCACATTGTTATTTTAGGACGCAGCAACATAGTTGGAAAACCACTTGCTGCGCTGCTTGTTCAAAAAAGTTTAGACGGAAATGCTACAGTCACTGTGGCCCATAGTTACACCAAAAATTTAGCAGAAGTTTGTAAAAGTGCAGATATACTCATTGCTGCAATAGGTCATGCACATTTTGTTAAACCAGAAATGGTAAAAAAAGGCGCCATTGTGATCGATGTAGGAATCAATAAAGTTACAACTGATGATCATACAAGAATTGTTGGGGATGTGGATTATGAAGCTGTGTCCCCTCTTTGTTCTTATATTAGCCCTGTTCCAGGTGGAGTAGGGCCCATGACAATTGCCATGTTACTTGCAAATACCGTTCGAAGTTTTGAAAAAAAAGTTTTCACCCTTCGTAAAGATAATTTTTAGAAAAGTTAATAAACAAAAAATATTGAAAATCAATCTTTAAAAATTTAAATAACTCTTTATAAGAGAGACAGATTTCTACACTTCCGATATCAAAAACTTATGAAAAAAAAAGCTTCTTCCCCTCCTAAAGCAACACCCAGCAAAAATGGCAAGCTTTACGAGCATCTCACAAAAACAATTACCGACTATATTCTAGGAAGAAACTACATTCCTATGAAAGAAAGTACACTTTTTGAGACACTGCGCATTCCTAAAAACCAACAAGCAACATGCAAAAAAATCATTACTGACCTTCTTGTTAGCGATGTAATTACAGTTAATAAAAAGCTTCTACATCCGCCTCTAAAGCAGCGAGAGACTATGACGGGAACAATCCATCTCCATCCAAAGGGATTTGGATTTGTAGAACCAGATGACAGTGTGACCTTTCCACAAGATGTATTCATTCCAAAGCATCTTATCGCCAATGCTGTAGATGGGGATAAGGTAGAGGTTGCTATCAATAGCGCTCAGAGGTCTGAAAAGGGACCCGACGGGAAAGTCGTGCACATTTTAGAAAGAGGAAGAACCCATGTTTCCGGAATAATTCTAAAAATCGACCCAAGCGGACAAATGATCGTTCATGTGCCTTTACTTGGCAGTACAAAACCTGTGCTTATTCCCGCCGGAAGTAAAAAACCTAAGAAAAAAAAGAATCAAGTTGGGGATAGAATCACTGTAAAAATCTTAGATTGGTCTCCTAAAAATTCTATGATTTTAGGTGAGATCACAGAATATTTAGGTCATATTTCAGACCCTTCTTGTGATACTATAGCCGCTATCAAAGAATATGGGCTACCTGAAGAATTTCCGGAAGATGCGATTGAAGAAGCAAAAAGTTTTGGAAGTAGGATTAAACCTAGCGATCTAGCTAAAAGGATTGATCTTACAGAGACTACTTGTTTTACGATAGATCCGGAAACAGCTAAAGATTTTGATGATGCCCTTTCCATCTCGAAAGATCCTCAAGGAAATTATCATTTAGCAGTTCATATCGCCGATGTAGCGCATTATATCCCAGATGATAGCGCCTTAGATAAATTAGCATCGTTTAGGTGTAACTCTACTTATTTACCAGATAAGTGTATCCCTATGCTTCCTGAAGAGCTTTCTAACCACCTTTGCAGCTTAAAGCCAAAAGTCACTAGGCTTACTGTTTCCGTATTTATGCATTTTGATAGTAAAGGGACTTTAAAAAGTCATACTATAGCGAGAACTTATATCAAAAGTGCTAAAAGATTTACCTATGAAGAAGCTATGGCGGTCATTGAGGGAAAAGAAAAAAGCCCCTTTAGTAATGATATCCATCTCATGGTAGAGCTTTGTCATCTTTTACGAGCAAAACGCTCTGCGAGAGGAAGCATTGATTTTAGTCTCCCCGATACAGTCATCGAGTTAAATAAAGAAGGAGAGCCTACAGGAATTCGAGTTGTCCCCTACGATCTTTCTCATCAACTCGTTGAGGAATTTATGCTTAAAGCCAATGAAATTGTAGCGGTCCATCTTGAACTGGAAAACAAACCTCTTCTTTTCCGTATCCATGAAAAACCATCAG
This sequence comes from Chlamydiota bacterium, assembly GCA_027348355.1. Lineage (GTDB taxonomy): Bacteria > Chlamydiota > Chlamydiia > Chlamydiales > Rhabdochlamydiaceae > JABEVM01. The sequence continues at coordinate 3,178 of DAIEPN010000207.1, forward strand.
AAGAGAATAGTCTAGATTTCTTCGCTCTCGCAAGATCTTTAGGATTCCCGCTTCCCGCATCTCCTACTACCAAAGACATACAAAATCTCTTTGATGAAGCAAAAAAAACACCTTTTGGACAACAGCTCTCAGTTGGGTTTATTCGTATGATGAAGATGGCCTATTACTCTCCTAATAATGTAGGACACTATGGCCTCGCTCTTGAGCACTACTGTCACTTTACAAGTCCAATCCGTAGATACACGGATATCATCATCCAAAGATTACTTTTTGATGAGCAAAAGGAAGTAGAATATCTTGATAAAATCGCGAACAACTGCTCAAGCCAAGAAAGAGTCAGCATGAAGGCAGAAAATAGCCTAAAGCAACTCAAAAAACTCCGCCTTTTACAAAAATACTATAATGAAGACCCTTCTCGAAAATACCAAGTTGCGATCACCCGTATCAAACCCTATGGTATTTCATTTGAAATCCCCTCTCTTCTCTTAGAAGGATTTTTACATATCTCCGAGCTAGAAAATGACTATTTTATCTATGATGGACAAAGAAATATTCTTACCGGAAAGCATACCGGTATCATCCATAAAGTCGGACAACCTTTAGAAGTCGTCCTCGAATCAGTAGATTTTATACTCCTTGAGAGCAAATGGCAACTTGCTGGGACAAAGAAAAGAGAAAAAAGGTCTCGATGATCCTTCCTCTAGAATTCTATAAACGAGAAGACGTTTGTGTAGTTGCTAAAGAACTATTAGGAAAATACCTATTTACCTGTATAGATGGACAGATAACCGGCGGGATGATCTTAGAAACAGAAGCTTATGCTGGTGCCACAGACAAAGCCTGCCACGCCTATAACAATCGTCGTACTAAAAGAACGGAAACCATGTTCCAAGAAGGAGGCATCTCCTATGTTTACCTCTGCTACGGGATGCACTGTCTTTTGAATGTTGTCACAAATAAAAGGGACACACCTCACGCCGCTTTAATTCGCTCTGTTCAAGCTGAAATCGGAACTACTATGATACAAGAGCGTAGAAAAAACTCCTCCACATTTCTTAACGGACCTGGCAAGGTTTGCTCAGGCCTTGGGATTACAAGAGAACATAATGGTTTTTCCTTCCAATCAAAGACAGTATGGATTGAGGACCGAGGTATTCACTTTAAGGAAAACCAGATCATATCCACCCCTCGCATCGGAGTAGACTACGCTGAAGAAGATGCGTTTCTTCCTTGGAGATATTATGTTACCAATTGAATGTTTACGCAGATTGTAAAGATTGCTATAACGAGTCCTTCGCTTTTCCAGTATCAATAAAAAAGATCAGTTCTTGACGATTTTCTTCATCATAGGCGCTTCTACTTCTATCGAATACTTCTCTATCAAATTGAATAATCTTGTTGGATATATCAAATGAAGTCTTTCATGCGGATCAAAGGGCATTTTTATGATTCCTGTATCTGGGTGTAATTGGAGCTGATGAACCAAATGCTGATTAAGCTTAGCAATAGATAATACCGTAACTTTAGCTACAAATTCTGAGCACATCATACTTCTCGGCGTACTCTTACTTACGAAAGAAGAGGTAACGTTTGCTTCTCCTGTAGTTAAGATATGCATTGCCCAGCGATGTAAAGTTGGGGATTTATGGTCAAGATGCCCCCTTGGAATATAGTCTGCTAAAACAGAGTAATGTCCGTATCTACCTGATCTATTCTTGATATTGTTCATGTCTATTAATTCGTGGATCTCAACAACAGATTTTTGATATAAATCATCTAATGCTTTTGAAAGCTCTGTTTCATCTTGCACTTGAAGAGCTTGTATTAAAGGTTGCTTATAGCTCGGATTAAGTAATTTTATAGGAGAAATTCTGCGGATATTATTACCAAAATATTCAAAAATTGAAGAAGTACTCTTGGATTCTACTTCATGTGTATCAGATATTTCTGATGTGAATATGAAAGGAGTTGGCGTATACAAGAAAGAATTCACTTTGATAATAAGTTCTGTATGATAATGATGTTGCCCAGAGATTCTCTCAAGGAAATCCATATCATCAACCTTTAAAAGCACAATATCTCCAGATTGATATGTTCTTTGAAATACAGGGTCATTGGAAGTTGATTCGATCTTTTCTAGTAAAGACTTTAGCTCAAGAAATTTTATGAGTTTAGGAAACTTGTTATGACTATCCTCTGGAATGTTGCTTAATTGTGGAAAAAAGCTGCCGAGTAGCTCTTTTAGTTGTGTTATTTTGTAAAATTCATTGTGTGTTAAAGCCCTTTCATTACTTCCCAAGCACACAAGTCGATGTAAATGCTTTGTTGAGGAGTCAAGTTCTTCCAAATTGAGAGTTGAAAAAGCTAATTGGGCCATCTTCTCCATTTCCCATCTCAAGCTCGGAACGAAATCATTTCTATAACACTCTTGATTATTATAAAAATAACTTCTTGGGATGGGGTCGTGATCCCAAGAATCAGGCAGCCTATCCGATAAATCTGTTAATTGCTTTGCTAAGGATTGATTGCCGATTACAAATTCTAAAAACTCTAATTTAAGTTGCTGTTCAGCAAGAGTTAGAGCTCCATATTCACTTAACACACCAACGGCTCTTCTAATCCAAGGGCTCAGTGATTCACGATAGGCTCCACTTTTATGCTCAACTAAAGCGATTCTATTTAGTTTAGTTTGTACGTCAGAAAGCTCTCTTTCCAGAAATTCATATTCTTTATGTTCATAAATCATAACAGCATAAAAATTAGATCTGAAATTGAGAAGAACATTTTCGTACTCTGTGAGTTCAGCTTTGGAGGTAGGGGGATTTTTACGATAGTACTGGATGCGCTCTTGGAGCGATTGCAGGTCATAATTATTAAGCAAGCGAAAGCCCAGCTCCTCAAATTGAATTGTTCTGGTGCTTTCATATATCCCATGTAGAGCGGAAATTGTATCAAGAGCTATGGGGATAATTGCATTTGTAGGATTGGGTTCTAAAAAATCCGAAGAACGTTGGTTTTCTTGAGACGGAATAAAATGATTTACTATTAGATCAAGTCTTTCTTTAGTTCTATTTGCTATCATAATATCCAATAATTATAAAAAATAATAATATTGAAAATATTGTACAATAATAATGATATAAAATCAATGAATTAAAATTAAAAAGCAATTAATTACATAAAATCTGAAATTAAATATTATATCCTTCGACTTTACTTATCTCCTCCTCATTTCTCTTTCTTAAAAAATTTACTTTACAAATAAAAAAATCATCATAACCATTTAATTTTTAATTACATACATTAGCACTCCCTGGATCTTTTAAGTTCCTCTTTGCTTGAAATAAGCTAGCTTTTATCAAAGGCTCAAAAAGCGTAGCCAGTCTTTTGCTTAACGGGAATGCTTTTCACAAATACGATCAATTGGAAGGCTCGGGAACGTTGAAGCGAGCTGGTAAGGTAAGGATTCATCTCACCCCACCTTGGGTCGTCTACAATCCGTAAACGTTGTGTAAAGTCATGAAAAATTGACTCAACAGACACTTCTGAAATATCTGATTTGATCAATTCAAATTCGACAAGAGGCCTGATAACTTTTCACCTTCTTCATCATAGAGTTCCCTGCTTTAACGTTTTCGGGAACCTACCCTGCAATGGATACAAATCCCATGAGTTTTCAGTGTATTAATTTTTCTAGATACGATACTATGACGTAAAAGCTGCTATTTGGAAAATCATCATGAAAAAATACTTCATCACAGGCCTCATCATTCTCCTCCCTATCGCTGTTACCGTAGCGGTTATAGTCTTTCTTGTTAACTTTTTAACAGAGCCGTTCTTAGGAGTTGCTTCTAGCATTTTGAAAGAATTCAATTTGCTCAATCATAGCTTTCTCTTTTTAAGCCCGGAACAAGTCCTTCGATATACAAGTAAGTTCCTAATATTAATCACCCTTTTTGGAGCTACTCTCTTACTTGGCGGTATCACTAGATGGTTTTTTATCAATACGCTCTTGCATATTAGCGATAAAATCCTACACAAGATCCCTGTCGTAAATACTGTTTATAAAACGACGCAAGAAATTATAAAAACTCTTCTTGTTTCCGATAAAAACAGTTTTAAGCAAGTGGTGATGGTAGCCTTCCCAAGACCTGATGTATATGTAATCGGGCTTGTAGCTAGAGAAGCTCCTAAATTATGCTCAGATATTACTGGAGAGCAAATGGTATCTGTGTTGGTTCCAACGACGCCAAACCCAACAACTGGTTTTCTGATGATGTTCAAGCAAAAAGATCTACTCTATCTAGATATAAAACCAGAACAGGCCATTAAGTTTATTGTATCTTGTGGCGTCATCACACCAGATTCGATGCCAATCATTGATAAAAAACAAGCTGTAGACTCCTAATGAAAAAGTACTTTATTACCGGACTTGCCATCCTTCTTCCATTTGTTCTTACTCTCATGATAGTGGTTTATCTGGTAAATCTTTTTACAGAACCTTTTGTTGGAATAGCAGAAAAATTACTTATTATTTTAGAGAGCCAGCAGAAATTTCCCATTATACATAGCCAAGCTCTAGCTCTGATCGTCGCCAAATTGATCTCTCTTCTATTTTTAAGTATTTTAATTCTAGTTCTAGGTTTCTTGGGACAAAAAATTGTTTTTCGTACAGTTCTACATGGAACGCATAGACTATTTTCAAAAATCCCCTTCATCAAGTCAATTTATACAACTGCAAAAGACCTGACCAAAACGATGTTCTCCGGAGATCAGAAAATCTTTACAGGAGTCGCATTACTTCCCTTTCCCTCAAAAAACACGAAAGCCCTTGGATTACTAACTCAGGACATCCCTCTCGTATTGAAACAGGTAGCTCCTGAATTAGAAGTTGGAATTTTTGTACCGACAGCACCACACCCTATTTCTGGTTTTTTACTTTTCACTTCGAAGAATGAGATTCAACCTGTACCCATTACTGTAGAACAAACATTCAAATTTATCATCTCTTGCGGATCACTTGATCTCAAGAGCAATCAAGAAGCTCCTTCCCATGAATCTCACCTGTAAAATTGTATTTGTCTCAATTCAAAATAATGTTCAAAAGATTGATAAGCTTTGCTCTATTTGTAAAGATTATTTTTTAAAAAAGGATCCCCTACTGCTTCTTACGGAATCAGGTGAAGCCTCTCAATTTTTAGATGCGCTACTTTGGAAATACCCAAGGACAAGCTTCCTTCCGCACGAACTTGCTCCATCAAAAGAGCTACTTCAGCTTTCTATGACTCCCTCTCATACAGAAGATTTTCAAAATATTTTTAACCTCACTTCGAAACCGCTAGAACTACCCAAGCAAATCCAAACAATTTACGAATTTGAAGATTTTTCCTCTCCTGAAAAGCAAGAGGTTAGCAAGAAAAAATTTACTTTCTATAGAGCCTTAGGATTTTCTATCTCTTCTGAATAAAAATCCCTTGAAAGTAACCAACTCTCTCTCTATAGTATATTCAACTTATCCTCGAAAGGAGCCTTTCATGGTACGCATTAGTAAACAAGAAGAAAGAAGACAAGTTTCCCCTCGTAAGAGAAAAAAACCTTCTAAAAAGACAGGAGCACTCAAAGATAATCTTCCTTTAGGCTTTAAAGCCCATGCAAATGCAGTGGAAGGTGTGCTTACTCAGCAAATGTTCATTCCAAAAATTAAATCAATCGCATAGGTCCATGTATGTCTAGACATCCCAGCTATGGAAAATCAAATGCTTCAGGAAAAAAACGCAATGTGCTTAAGCGTTTTGAAAGAATTGACGTACTGAGAAAACTCGGTCGTTGGAAAGATGGTGAAAATAAAACAGTAACTAACCTTCCTAAAACACCTGTAGCCTAATAGTATATAAAG
>DAIEPN010000234.1 GCA_027348355.1 Chlamydiota bacterium
GGGAAAAGGGTATACGTAAAATGATGGAACAAGGAATTGAGCTTTACATAGAGATTGGATGCGGATCGACCTTGACTGGCATGAATAAAAAAATGGGCGTACCATCTTGCCTTACTATTCAAAAGATTTCTGATTTGGATGAACTTGCAAAGATAAAGGAAACCGTATGCACTTGTTAAAGGGAAAAGTTGCCCTCGTTACCGGAGGAACTGCTGGAATTGGGAGAGATATAGCGCTACATTTTGCAAGGCATGGAGCCGATGTTGCGGTATTTGGGACAAATGCGGGAAGAGCACAGCAAATACTTGTAGAGCTAGATGCAAATAAAGCCTTTGAAGATCAGCGTTTTTGTGTTAAATTAGTGAGTGTTGAAAAAACGAGCGAAGTTCAGGCTGTCATCGCAGAAATTTTAGAAGCCTGGAATAAAATTGATGTTTTAGTCAATAATGCTGGGATCACAAGAGATCAGCTTCTCATGAAACTGAAAGAAGAAGATTGGGACGCTGTAATCGATGTTAACTTAAAATCGGTCTATAACACATGCCAGGCAGTGGTAAGACCGATGATGAAAGCCAGATCCGGGAAGATTATTAATATTTCCTCGGTTGTTGGATTGACAGGAAATGCGGGCCAAGTGAATTATGCTGCATCTAAAGCCGGAATGATTGGTTTTACTAAGTCACTCGCTTTAGAAGTTGCAACTCGTGGGATTAATGTGAATTGCATTGCACCCGGGTTTATCAAAACTCGCATGACCGATGAACTTACAGACGTTCAGAAAGAGGGGATCCTAGCAAAGATCCCAATGGGAAAAATGGGCACGACACAGAATATCGCTGATACAGCCGTTTTCCTTGCTTCTGAATGGTCTGAATATATTACAGGGCAGGTGCTCACCGTTGACGGTGGCATGGTCATGTAAAGGATAATTTGAATTTATTTTTGTATTTAAGCTAAGGGAAAATGAGTATGGCCATAGAACGTGAAGTAATTGATATAGTTGTAGAACAACTAGGTGTTGATGCAGCAGATGTTTCACTAAAGAAATCATTTGTAGAAGATTTGAATGCGGATTCTCTAGATTTAACAGAGCTCATAATGACTTTTGAAGAGCGTTTTGGTTTTGAAATCTCTGAAGAAGATGCGGAAAAGCTCAAGACTGTTGGAGATGTTGTCGACTATATTCAGAAGAAAAAAATTGCTAAGTAGTCCTTTACTTATCTAGCTTTTCTTTTCCCTACTTTGTCTTTCAAAGTAGGGATGTTTTTTTTACTCTGTTTTTATTTCTAACCACAGTTCACGAAGCTCTTTTTGCGGCATGATGTTTTGCAAGGAATGGTATTTGCGAAATTTGTCTTTAAGAAATTTGTCAGTCTCTTTATCAATCTCAGGGTGTTTCACTGCAGGGAAAAAACCAAAGCTTTGGTAGTGATGGAGTACTGATTCCGCTTTGGTAATGTGATTGATAAAGGCGTAAGTTGCTTCTTTCTTTTCGCTCAATTTCGGAATGCAAAGGTTCTCAATTGTGATAAAAGTTCCCTCTTGCGGTACGACCATGGAGATAAAAGGAAATTTGCGAATAGACTTTTGCAGATATGAGCTAGATGCAAGAACAACGGAACAGTTCTTCGTTGCTAAAAAATAATCACCTCTTGTGTCAGCGTAGGCTTCCACCCATTTCTTCTGTGTAAGGAGAAGATTTTTTACATCACCTACTTGATTTTCAGATAATAAAGAAACAGGACCAAAGAGATAAAGAGAAGCGATCGCTACACAGTCTAGAGGATCATTGAGCATCGAAATTTTATAGTTTACAACCTTAGGATCGAAAATCATTTTCCAGCTCGGTGTGAAAGAGGGAAAATCGTTCTTGTTTATTCCCAAAGCGTAAATTTCATATACAAAAGGGATCGAATAGTTGTTTTTAGGGTCATAGTCTTGATCAAGAAGGATGGGATTGATATCTTGCCAAGAGAGAATTTTGCTTTTTTCGATTTTTTGCAATACTCCTTCTTTGACTAAAGAACGAACTGCATAGTCGGTAGGGATGATTAGATCATACCCTCTTCCTTCTGTGGCTTTCATTTTTACCATTAGCTCTTCATTAGAGGAGTAATAATTGAGATGGACCTTGATTCCCGTCTTTTTTTCGAAATCTGCAATCACAGCAGGCTCTAAAAGATCTCCCCATGTGAAGATATTGATGCTCTTTTTGTCAAAAGAGCAATTGGGGGTGTATAGTATAGCCATGAGCAAGGCGATCCATAGTGAAATGATAATAAATCGACGAAAGCCTTTAACCATTTAGAAAAACCGAGTTCTTGTTTTTAAAGAGAAGAAAATCATAACGACCAAGCTGCTAAAAAACAGCAAAACTGCAGAAAGAGCATTGACCATAGGGGAGACGCCTGTTCTGATCATTGAAAGTATATATAAGGAAAGGGTTTGTGTAGAGCTCCCCGCACAAAAATAAGCTAAGATAAAATCGTCGAAAGAGATCATAAAGACAAGTAGCGCTGTAGAGATGATCGTCGGGCCAAGAAGAGGGAGTATTACCTTAAAAAAGGTTTGTAGTGGGGTGGCCCCAAGTGCTAAAGAAGCTTCAGTCAAACGATAGTCAAGTTCTAAAAACTTACTATATACCATGGGTATGACAAAACCAAGACCGAGCACGGTATGAGAAATAATCAGGGTAGTAAATCCAAGTGGTACTGCAATCAGGCTAAAAAAGCCGAGTAAGCTTACTGCTAAAATGGTCTCTGGGATAATGAGGTTTCCGTAGAATAAGTGAAGAAAAGAGCCTATCCGGCCGCCTTGTGCTGCGTAAAAGATTAAGGATGTTCCGATAGTAACGCTTAAAAAAGTGGCAGCGCAGGCAATATACATGGAGTTGCCAAAGGCCTCCCACAAATGGGTTGCCTGAAATAACTCATGATACCAGCGAAATGTGAACTCCTTCCAAGGGGAAGGGAATCCTTCCGTATTAAAAGAAAAAAGTAAAAGAACGATGATGGGTACATAGAGAAAGAGATAAATGGCTGCAATCAGAAGAAAAGTGGAGCTTTTTGTTTTACCCATATCTTTTTCTCCCTAAAATGAATTGGCGAAGGATGTAGTATAGGGCTATTGTGCTCGCAAAAAGAAAGAAAACACTTACAACGGTAAAGCTGGCCCCATATTCTCCTGTTTCTTCTCCTAAAAGATAGAGGGAGATCACATTTCCAACGAACATCTTCTTGTTTCCACCCATTAGCTCCGGGATCGCAAATTCTGCAAACGAGGGAATGTAAACAAGGA
>DAIEPN010000236.1 GCA_027348355.1 Chlamydiota bacterium
TGGGTATTGCTGTAGGACTTTTTTATTTCTTTAGCTTGATAAATCTTGTTATCACTGGAGAATATGGGGCTACACTTGTCTATGAAGAGGGCGCAGCTGTAAAAAAACAAATCATTGAAACGTTGTGAGTAATTGAGATTACAAGCGTAGCTGTAAAAAGTCATTTTTTTCTTTCAGTAGAAGGGATGTCTGTCAAATATTTAGGGCGCCAGGCAGCTCTAAGAGAATTTAAAATTGCAACTACATCTATGATTTCCTGAGAGATTGCGCCGGCAACGGGTGGAAGAAAACCAAATGCAGCAACGATCATTCCTAAAATCGAAAGTAAAACCCCTCCCAGGGCGCTTTGTAGGCCGATTGTACGCATGCGCCTGCTAATATGAAGAAATTCATCTACTTTCTCCAAAGAGTTATCCATTACAACAGCGCCTGCTGCTTCGGCTGTGATATCGCTATTCTGTCCAAAAGCAATGCCAACAGAGGCTACTAGTAAAGCCGGAGCATCATTAATGCCATCTCCGAGATAAGCTGTTTTCGCTTTACGGGTTTCTTCTACCACAATATTTACTTTTTCTTCGGGGCTTTGATTTGCGTATACTTCAGTGATCCCCATGTAGTCCGCAATGTATTTGACCTCTTCCTCACGATCACCGGAGACAATCATAATTTTTTCAAACCTATGCTTAGGGAACAAATGATGAACGAAGGGCTTACTTTCTTTTCTAGGTCTATCGTGAAAACGATAGTATGCTGCAAGCTGCCCATCGATCACAACCATGCATTCTAGACCAGTTCCCTTTGGCAACAAGTTTATTTTGTCTAGTCCGAGTTTAGTAAGTTGTTTGCGACTTGTGAGCATAATTTCCTTTCCACTCGCAATCCCTCGAAGTCCCTCTCCTTTTGGCTCGCAAATCTGCTTCACTTCTACCAAATTGATTTTTTCTTCTTGGGCCCTTTCTAAGATAGCGCTTGCTAACGGATGCTTTGAATACCTTTCTATACTCGCAGCTAGCCGTAAAATATTTTTTTCTCCCATGGGATGAAATACGATTTGGTCAATTAAAACTGGTTTCCCATATGTTAATGTTCCAGTCTTATCAAAAATCATCGTTTTGCACTGATCTAGTTGTTCCAATACAACGGGATTTTTAATCAGGATCCCACAGCGTGCGCTCAGGGAAATGGACCCTATGATTGCCACAGGGATAGCAATTAAGAGCGGACATGGGGTTGCGATGACAAGAACTGCTAAGAAACGAATAGCTTCACCACTTACCAGCCAAGCCACAGATGCGAGTAAAATCGCAACAGGAGTGTACCAAGCTCCAAGCTCATCTGCAAGACGGCGCATTCTTGGACGTTTTTGTTCAGATTCATGCATGACTTGCATGATCTTAGCGTATCTAGAGTCTATAGCTAATTTTGTAGCTTTGATCGTTAACGACTCATTTCCATTGATTGCTCCTGAGAGTACAGTTGATCCTGGAGCTTTCGAAAGAAGAAAGGGTTCTCCTGTTAGATAAGATTCATCCATTACACCTCTCCCTTCGACCACTTCACCATCAACAGGACAGATTTCATGGGGGAAGATTGGTAAAATATCTCCAATTTTAATTTCTTCTACAGAAATATCCTCGATTTTCTCCTCTTTTTTGCGATGTGCCATTGTTGGAGCTCGTTTTGCAAGGGCTTCAAGAACTTTAGAAGCGCTTTTAATAGCATAGGCTTCAAGGGCCTGACCTCCTGAGAGCATAAGTACAACCAAAGAACCAGCTAAATATTGCTCAAGAATGACAGAAGTGATTATGGAAAGTCCTGCAATTAGGTCAGATCCGAATTCTAGATGAAACATTTTCTGTAAGAGTTCCAAAACAAGAGGCCCACCTCCAAGTATAAGAACGACATAAAGAGGGTAAGTAGAATGGCTTCTAAGGTTGGGGATGAGAAAATGAAATAGGAGAAAGCAGATGATACCTGCAATTGCTATGATAGCAATCAATCCATGCAGACTTATGTGACTACTTTTTTTTGCCGTTTTCGTATGGACTTCCATTTCATCTGCTCCAATAAGGATTTAGACTATTTCATGATGATCCT
>DAIEPN010000238.1 GCA_027348355.1 Chlamydiota bacterium
AGCAAGTAGAGTTCAATTTACCCACATGCGCCTTTTTAAACAGATGCAAGTCTTTTTATATGGACAAGCAGCGACAATGCATATGACCCATGTAATGATCTACGCCTCTTTAGCGGCGTTGATTGCCTTTTTTCTCTATATTTTCTATCGCCCGCTACAGATGACAACCTTCGATCGTGATTTTTCTAAAAGTATTGGGTTGAGTACAAAATATATGGATACGACCATTTTTGTCCTTTTAGGGATCGCCATTGTTGTTGGAATTCGCAGCGTTGGAGTTGTCTTAATGTCAGGTATGTTGATTCTACCTCCGGTAGCTGCTCGTTTTTTAACAAATCGTCTTTCCTCCCTTTTTTTTATGGCGGGACTGATTGGTATGATCAGTGGATTTTTTGGAAATTATCTTTCGATTGAAATTCCTGCTGTTTTAATAGAGGGACATCCCGATTGGAAGTTCTCTTTACCAACAGGTCCTATGATTATCCTTTGTGCTGCTTCAATTTGTTTTTTTCTTTTCTTTTTCTCTACCGAGAAAGGATTATGCAGAAGATTTTTCAGAATTATTTCTTTTAGGAATCGTTGTCTAGAAGAAAATATTTTGAAATCTTTTTGGAAAAAAGGAGAAGGACAAAATGTTCCTGTAAAAACAATCTCTTGGCTCAGCTCCATTTCCTTTTTTCACGTAAAATTTTCTTTTTGGAAAATGCAGATGCATGGCTGGTTAGAAAAGATTGATAAAAATGTCTACCGTTTGACCCAAGATGGATTTATAAGAGCACAGAAAGTAGTTCGTCTGCATAGATTGTGGGAAGTGTACCTTGTGGATTATTTAGGCCAAGGAGCGGAAAAAGTTCACGCCAATGCCGAGACCATGGAGCACATGATCACCCCAGAGCTTGAAAAAGAGCTTATTGATCTACTCGGAAATCCACAGAAGGATCCCCACCATCAACCCATCCCTCCAAAAAGGGGAGGACTCTAGTTATGTCAAATCCATATTGGGAAACAAATTTTTTTCAGTTTTTTGCTGTACTTGGCCAAAGAATCTTTCTTTTCATCCAAGGCAAACTTTCTTTTGCAGATATGTGCTCAGATGAAATTCAAATTCTAGTACTTAGCTTAGCTGCGATCGCATTTTCTTTTTTGGGGACGTTTCTTGTTCTGAAGAGAATGACGATGGTAGCTAACTCTCTTTCTCATACGATTTTGTTAGGACTTGTCATGGCATATCTTTTTGTCACCTATTTTGTAGGAAATGGAGGGGGCTTAGAACAAACTTTTTCTTTACCGGTGCTTTTTTTAGCCGCTCTTTTAGCCGGGGTTCTTACAACCGTATGCACCCAGCTTTTAACTCAGGTTATAAAAATCCAAGAAGATGCAAGCATTGGGATTGTTTTTACAACTCTTTTTGCTCTTGGAGTAGTAGCGGTGACGATTTTTACAAGAAACCTCCATTTGGGGTTAGAGGCTGTTACGGGAAATGTCGATGCGCTTCATTTTGATGATGTAAAACTCATGTTCTATATCACCTCTTTTGACCTGCTTATTTTCCTCTTAGTGTTCCCTCAATTTGTCATGATCAGCTTTGACGCCTCTTTTGCAAAGTGTATTGGGATCAAACTGCAATTTTTTCAATATCTTCTGATGATCCTAGTTGCAGCAACCGTCATTGCTTCTTTTAGGGCCATTGGGGTGCTTTTAGTTCTCAATTTTTTAGTAGGCCCGGTTCTAGCAGCAAGATGCTTTACCTACCGTTTACGAAAAGTGATCGCAGCTGCCATCTTCATTGGCATACTCTGTTCTTTGTGTGCAGTAGCCCTTTCAAGGCATTTTGTTACTGTGTATCAAACTCCGCTTGCTACTTCAGGCCTAGTGGTGCTCATGGTAGCGGTCGCATTTGTGATAGCCATTATTTTTTCCCCTCAGAGCCGTTTTTTTCTGTTTCAACGCATTCTTAAGAATAGGGTAGTTAAGAAGGGGGGCTTGTGATCATTTTCAAGACGCACAAAGATAGTTCTAAAGATCCTGCTTGAGTTGGATTTAAAACAGTATAAATTTATTTTACATTCGCATAAGTCTCTTATTTAAAATTTGTTTTTCATGCTCAAGGTTTTCAAATCTTGTTTCTTTACATTTTTCTATAGATTGACTTTTAAAAAAGCTACTTGCTAACCTAAAGTGATCAAGACAACCATCGCTTTCTTTGTAAATAAGGATTATCTAAACCATGACGATTTATAACGTTCTCTATTTTTTCTTAGCTGCATTCGGTCTAGGAATTTTGATTTTCATTCATGAACTTGGCCATTATTTTATGGCAAGAAAGGTGGGGATGAAAGTAGAAGCTTTTTCCATTGGTTTTGGAAAAGCGATCTATAGCTGGAGATGGCAGGGTGTGGAATGGAAAATAGGATATCTTCCCTTTGGTGGTTATGTTCGTATTGCGGGCATGGAAAAACAAGGGAAGTTAGAGCCTCATGAAATTCCAGATGGATATTTTGGGAAAAGCCCCTGGGATAGAATTAAAGTCACCATGATGGGGCCTGTTGTAAATATTGTTTTTGCTTTTGTTCTTTTTGTGGCGATTTGGATGCTCGGCGGCCGAAGTAAATCTTTTTCAGAATTTACCCATTATGTTGGTTATGTAGATCAAGAAAGTGAACTTTTTCAAGAAGGATTAAGGCCTGGTGATCAGATTACTGCGATTGATGGAAAGCCCTATAAAGGATTCCAAGATCTTTTTTTTCAGGCCATTTTCGAAGATAAGATAGGAACTCTGCAAGGGAATGAAATTAATTATGCGGATGGAGTTAAAACTCCTTTTACCTTTTCCCTAGCACCTATTCAAGAAGGTCGTGGCCTTGGAAGAAAGATTCCTGAAACGAGTATGATCTTGCCTGCAAGTTATGCAATTTATGAGAGCCGTTTAGATAATAATCTAAATCTTTTGGGGAAAGATTCTCCTGTATATGAAAGTGGGATTCGGCCTAAAGATCGGATTATTTGGGCCAATGGTGAATTAATATTCTCTACTGCAGAGCTTCAATCTATTGTAAATGAATCAAAAGCTCTTCTTACAGTATCTAGAGGAGATAAAGTTTTTGTGACGCCAATCCCTAGAATTCTTGTTGGTGACCTCCGTCTTAGTCCGGTTGAAAAAGCTGATATTGATGATTGGAGAAATGCATCTGGACTATCAACGAAACTTGAGCAAACCTATTTTATTCCCTATAACCTTACGCAAGACTGTATAGTTGAGAGTGTTCTTACATACATCAATCAAAATTCAAGGGAGAATATCCATGTTCCATTTGCAAGATCCGCTTCTGAGATCGCTCTTGAACCTGGGGATAAAATTTTAGCTGTCAATGGAATCGCTATCTCTATTGCATCTGACATGATTCAACCTTTGCAGAAGAAACAACTTCATGTGATTGTGAAAAGAGGAGAAGATATGGCTCCTATATCTTGGAAAAAAGCGGATCAGCTGTTTGAGAGTTCTTTTCCAGTCGATCAAATTCAAGCCATCGCTTCTTCTATTGGTACAAGTAAGATGATCAAAAGTCTTGGGAACTTGTATCTGCTAGCTCCAATTGAACCAAGACCGTATGCAGAAGTCCTTGAGAACGATAAAAATTTTTTATTGCGGACTGAAGATGCAAAAAAAACAATCGCCGAGATAAAAGATCCAGAGCAAAGAGCGAAAGCGCAAAGTCAATTTGAAGCAGAGCAGAAAAGACTGATCCTTGGTATTAATTTGCAAAACAAAATGGTGATTTACAACCCTTCTCCATTTGTTCTTTTTTCTGATGTAGTAAAGCAAACATATCGGACCCTTTCAGCTCTAGTTACAGGAGTCGCGAATCCAAAATGGTTAAGTGGACCTGTCGGGATCGTACAAGTAATGCAAATTAGTTGGAGCACGGGAGCGAAAGAAGCAATGTATTGGCTTGCGCTCATTAGCTTTAACCTAGGGGTTATGAACCTATTGCCGATTCCTGTTTTAGATGGAGGGCATATTTGCTTTTCTCTTTACGAGATGATAACGAAAAAGCGCATTAAGCCAAAAACGATGGAAAGACTAATTATTCCCTTTATCATCCTTTTGATCGCTTTTGCGATTTTTGTAACCTATTACGATATTAAACGCCTTTTCGGATTTTTTTCTTAAAGAATTAGGTGGGCCAGGGTACTTGTGGAAGCTGAGCCTGCAATTCTCCTAAAGTCGGGCGTTTATATTCGTTGATAGTTAGGGCTTGCCAAACAAGGTGTTGGGGTGTGTTAGGATTGGGTTCGGTAAACCATCTTTTTTGTGCTTTTGCCAGACGATCTAAAACCTTAGCCGTCGAGTCAAATTTTCTCCAATGCAATGTGCCCATTTCAAAAAGTCTGAACATCGTGCACCCAAAGCTCCATACCTCATTTTGTTTTACTTTTTCAGTGAAGGAGGGGCTGCTGAGGTATACTGTGGGTTATTCCGTACATGATTGAATTTACAAAAACTTTGCAGAAGTCTATTTGAATAGAGATTAAAAATAAACAACAACGAAAGTTGCTGTTTTTTAAAATAAACTTATAAAGATACCTGCAAAACATATAGTACTTGCAATCCACTTGATTTTTTCTTTAAACAAAAGATTTCCCCAAAGGTTACATAAGAAAATAACCCCGATACAAAAGAGGGGAAATAAAGTAGCTTTGTCTATAGGAGTTGTAGCCGTTTCTGTGGCTTTAATCATAAAATACCCGCCGATCCCGTTAAATAGTCCGCCTACAACCCCAAACTTCCATAACGGACGGTCTGAAAAGGTAAAGCTAAAGTTTGCTTTAGATACAAATTTTTGAATGAGGGCTGCGACAAGGAACATAGAAACCATAAACCCTTCTCCCTTTTCCGGATTACATGTGAAGGGGAGCAAGGGAGTAGAAGGATAACATTCGTTCATGAGAAGCGCTCTCCACTGAAAAAAAGTAAGGTGTAGAACATGGATTGTAAAGGAAAGTAGGACCCAAAAGAGCCATTTTTTATATTCAATTTGAAAAGATGTATTTTTTTTATATCCCATCCAAAGTAATCCAAATACAACTAGGATCGCACCAAAAGCGTTTCTTATATTGTAATCATGGCCAAATTCAATTCCAAAAAGAAGGACCATGATAATAGGAGGGCCGATGCAGGCGGCGTTAATAATGGCAAAGCTAAGACCAGATGGTCCGCGATTTACGCTGCGACCTGTTGCCCACATAAGTGTACCTAAAAAAATTCCCGATACGACCCCTAAAAGGATCATCTTGAGATCGAAAGAGAATGATCCTTTAGTGATTAGGGGAAATAATGCGATCACTGGAATAGAAGAGAGGAGTCTTTGGGGAAGAAAAGGATCTCCACCGAATTCTTTTCTTGCATCTGTGCTTTTACGAATGAATAAATTCGAAATAGCTGTCATGAGGCTAGATAGTGCTAAGTAGAGAAAGAACATAACAACCCCTTATATAAGAAAATGGCCTTGTAGTTTACAAGGCCATTATTAATCAAACGTAACAAAAAGAGGGTACTATTTTTTCTTTTTATCTTCGTCGTCAAGGATTTCTACTTCTGCTTCTTCCACATCAGGTTTATTAGAAGAGGCTTGTGAAGAAGATTGAGAAGAGGCTTGTGCTCCAGTGGCTTGAGCTTGTTGCATCGCTTCACCAATTTTTTGCATATGTTGGTTTAGCTCTGTAGTCGCAGCTTTAATAAGTCCAATATCGGTGCCTTTTAATGCTTCTTTGACAGCATCGATCTTAGATTGTACATCGCTTACAATAGGAGCAGGTAGTTTGTCTTTAAACTCATTTAAAGATTTTTCTGCTCTAAATGCCAGAGAGTCCGCTTCGTTTCTAGCTTCTACTTCTTCTTTTTTCTTTTTATCTTCTTACAAGTGTTCTTCAGCATCTTTTAGCATACGTTTAACTTCATTTTCGCTGAGGCCTGATTTGGCTTCGATACGAATCTTCTGTTGTTTTCCTGTTTGAACATCTTTTGCAGATACATGTAGGATTCCGTCCGCATCGATATCGAAAGCTACTTCGATTTGAGGGATTCCTCTTGGTGCTGGAGGGATATCACTTAAGTCGAATCTTCCGATTTCTTTGTTATCTTTAGCCATTTGTCTTTCTCCTTGCAGAACAACAATTGTTACTGCAGGCTGATTGTCAGAGGCAGTAGAAAAGACTTGTTTTTTCTGTACAGGGATCGTTGTATTACGCTCAACTAAAGGAGTCAACACTCCGCCGTACGTCTCGATCCCGAGCGTAAGTGGGATTACGTCCAAAAGCAGAACGTCTTTTACATCGCCTGTAAGAACGCCGCCCTGAATTGCAGCACCGATTGCTACCACTTCGTCAGGGTTCACGCCTTTATGAGGTTCTTTTCCAAAGATTTGCTGTACT
>DAIEPN010000261.1 GCA_027348355.1 Chlamydiota bacterium
TGTAATTTGGATAAAGTTCTTGCCTAAGGAATTACTAGAACAAACAAGGAAAAAGGAATCTTCTGGAACTGTGGTATGGTATAAAGAGATTTTAATTTCTGCTGCGAAAGTAAACAAACGTATTGCGGAAGAATTTGTGTACCACATACCTAATATTGTAGAGCAGGAAAGCCCGCTAGTACAGATCGCAGTTTATCAAAATTTATTTAAAGAAGATAGCGAAAAAGAAGATTTTGTAAGTGATGGTATGCTCTGCGGGCTGCTATTGAAAAATCATTCCAAAATTGTAATAGAGTTTCTTTTAAGCCAAGGATTTCTAGTTAAATTAGACACCCCAGTTAAATGTGATATTGTAGAAATTCTTATGGATTTAGGACAGTCAGCAGAAAATATTAAGCTATTACTAGAAAAAATATCTGCTACTCCGTCTACGCTCTTAGAATTTGCTCTTGATAACAAGCAACCAGAAGATGTGGTTACTCTATTGATAAATAAAACCAGTCAATTCACACCAAATTGTTTACAAAAAGCTCTCTTACAAAAATATTCGGAAGAAATCATTAAATTATTGTTAGACAAAGGCGCTCCGATTAGCTCTAATTGTGAACAATAAGCCCTGCTTTCCAGCTATCCAGAAAGAATCTTACGATTGTTGACATAGAAACGTAGTATTAAGCCTACTACCAATGATCTTAAAGTAGCTTTTGTAGATCCCGATCTCCAGGAGAAATCATTAAGTTTTTGATTGACAAAGATACTCCAATTGACAACTTCTCTTATTATCATCATTGCACAGATGATCTTCATGACAGAACATCCAGCTTCATTTAAAGGCTGCTGCGCGACTGCAAGATTCGAAAAGTTAAGAAACAGACAGAAGTTATTAACACGAGAGATGCATAATCTTACTTCTTTCTGTAGCTTATAAAAGAATCAACATTCCTCTACATTGGTCTCTCTCTTCTGATAGCGGAAGCTCTCATACAGATGTTAGAAAAGAAGTTTTGAGAAAAGTTCTCGAAAAAATAGGTCCTAGCCGGATTCAAGCTTTCCTTGCCGATCGAGAGTTTATAGGAGAAGAATGGTTTCGTTTTCTTAAGAAACAAAAGATCCCTTTTGTCATTCGAATAAAAGACAACACAATGGCAGGAGGAATTCGCAACTTTTACCAAGTGCCTATTATAGAGCTTTGGAAAAACAGAGGAAGAACATCTTCCATAAAAAATTATCCCGTGCTGATTTGAGGACATCTTCTTTATGTCTCCATTGTCCGAGCAAAAATGCTGAAGAACCTCTGATTGTGGCATCGAATGAAGAGTTTTCAGACGCTATTATTCTCTATCGTAGAAGATGGGAAATAGAAACCTCTTTTTGGATGTTTAAAAACAAGGGGTTTTTCACTTAGAGGATAAGTATACTATCTTAAAGATCTTTTATTAAATTTTATACCATCTCAAGACGAGGTGGCCGTTAAATCAAAGCTGTAGGCATATCGTAGTTAACTAAAAAAACTCTAAGGTTCATCTTCTAATAGCTGCATTTTCTGATAGGGGAGAAGTTCATCACGAAGGTTTGCAGCATCTTCAAATCGAAGTTCTTTGGCAGCTCTTTTCATTTCTTTTTCTAAGAAGGCAATTTTCTTCGTAATTTCTCTAGCATTCAAATTGAGGGGGACCTCTTTTCCAGGAGTTTGTGCTACAAACTCTTCAAAAGTCTCAGGAAGATCTTGAAGTAGCTCTCTTTTTGTACTTCTAGGAGTGATTCCATGAACTTTATTATATTCTTCTTGAATCAGTCTTCTCTTTGTCGTTACATCAATGGCTTTTTGCATAGAACTTGTGATCTTATCACCATACATAATCACACGACCTTCTACATTTCTCGCAGCTCTCCCACAAGTTTGGATAAGAGCAGTCTCACTTCGGAGGAAACCCTCTTTATCGGCGTCTAAAATAGCAACGAGCGATACTTCAGGAATATCTAAACCCTCTCGAAGAAGGTTAATCCCCACAAGTACATCAAAAACACCTTTACGCAGTTCATTAATAATTTGTACACGCTCTAACGTATCAATATCTGAATGCAAGTACTTAGCCTTTACGCCAATATCCGTTAGGTATTTAGAAAGGTCTTCAGCAAGCCTTTTTGTTAAAGTAGTTACAAGAACACGTCTTCCCTTAGAGGTCTCTTGACGGATCTCTTCCAAACAATCATCGACCTGCTCTGTTGCAGGTTTGACAATAATCACCGGATCTAAAAGACCTGTAGGGCGAATAATCTGCTCAACGACATCTCCACCAGCTTCTTGAACTTCAAATGCGCTTGGTGTCGCTGATACATAGACTACTTGATGCATATGCTGATAAAATTCTTCGAATTTGAGCGGTCTATTGTCATAGGCGGAAGGAAGCCTAAATCCAAACTCTACAAGAGATTGTTTACGCGCCCGGTCTCCATTATACATCGCATGAACTTGTGGCAACGTTTGATGCGATTCATCTACAAACAAAAGAAAATCTTTTGGGAAATAATCTAAAAGACAGGGTGGAGGATCTCCCGCTTTCCTTTTGCTAAAATGGCGAGAATAATTTTCAATTCCTTTGCAAAAACCAATCTCTTTGATCATTTCTAGATCATACGTCGTTCTCTGATGGATGCGCTCTTTCTCGAGAAGCCGATTTTCGGTTTCGAAGAAAACAACTCTCTCTTGCAATTCCTTTTTGATAGTATCTAGCGCGTGAAGTCTTACAATTTCGGGAGTAACGTGGTGAGATCCTGGAAAAATCGTGACTGATTCAACTCTTTTGCTCACCCTTCCCGTCAAAGGATCAATTACGCTAATTCTCTCTAGCTCATCACCGAAAAATTCAATCCGATACGCTAATTTTTCTTCATAGGCTGGCATCACTTCTAAAATATCGCCCCGAACTCGAAACGTGGCTCGAACGAGGTCAAAGTCATTTCGTTTATAATGCATGTGGACTAAGTGCAAAAGCACTTCATCTCTACGATATTTCTTTCCTAAAGAAAAGGTAAGCTGCATCTCACTGTAGTACTCGGGAAGACCCAAACCATAGATACAAGAAACAGAGGCCACAATGATCACATCTTTACGTTCAATGAGAGATCTAGTAGCACTAAGACGCATACGATCTATTTGATCGTTTATGGCAAGATCCTTTTCGATATATGTATCAGTCCGTGCGATATATGCTTCGGGTTGATAATAGTCATAATATGATACAAAATATTCCACAGCATTATCAGGAAAAAAAGTTTTAAATTCCTGATAAAGCTGGGCTGCTAAGGTTTTGTTGTGAGCTATGATTAACGTCGGCCTTTGCACTTTTTCAATGACGCACGCCATCGTAAAGGTTTTCCCTGAGCCGGTCACGCCGAGGAGTACTTGCGCTTTTTTTGCGGCAGAAATCCCTTCTACAAGCCTGTCAATCGCTTTAGGCTGATCCCCACAAGGAGAAAAATCTGATTTTAAACGAAACATAAAGGGTATCTTTTAAAAAATCGCTTTCATCACGCCAAATTTTTCCAAAAAATCTATAGAAAACACAAATAGAGCAAAAAGCATAACTAAAAGTAAAATTACTTTCCCTAATGGAGATCCATAGAATTTATGAGAGCGTAATTTCCAAGCCATCATAGCCGGCAAGAAAATAAGAAGAACAGCAACAAAAGCTCCTCCGTATTCCAATGCCATATAAAATCCTCTCTCATAGGTAAATACAAAGACAAGAGGAGGAATAAAGGTGAGTGCGCAAGCAAGTAATCTTCCTTCCCAACTTTTTTTGATTTTAAATCCATCGGTTAAAAAGTCGGATAAACTTAATGTCACTCCCAAAAAGGAAGTTACAATCACAAAAAAAGCAAAAAATTGCGCAATCACTCCTAATAAAGGATGATTAATGATACGAGAAAGCGGGCCTGTAGCTCCCTCTCCATTTTGCAATGCAAGTAGCATCTGATCCTTAGAAAGTACACTAAAAATCAAATAATTCCATATAAGATATACTATGAGCGGGATCGCGCTTCCAACTAAAATCGCAATACGCATCTTTTTCGCGTCGTGATCCATATACGTTGTAAGACTTGGAATGATGATATGGTAGCCAAACGCCGTAACGACAACTGTTATCCCCGAATAGAGTAATGACCAATCAGCTCTAAATAGATAGTTTGATTCACCAGTTGGAACAAATCCGATAAGCATAAAATATGCAATAATGAATCCGCACATGAGAATTCGGTTTACATAATCAACTCCTAAAGTGCCCAAATAAATAAATCCGCCAAAAATAATAGGAAGCATAAAATGTGCAACACTTGGAGGAATTATAACTCCAGTCAAAGAAGAAATTGCATGAATAAATATAGGAGTACTTCCAGAAATATAAGCAGCTGTTAAGGAATAAAGAAGTAAAAGATAAAAAATCCAGCTTATCCCTTTCCCCCAAATCCCTAATGTTCTTCCTGCCATGGAAATCAGGTTTGGCTCACCTTTTACCGCTAAGTTAACATCTAAAAAAAAGAAAGCACTCGCGAGCATAAAAAGCCAACAAAGGATGAGTAAGCAAGAAGAAGGAAAAAAACCTGACTGGCTTGTACTAATAGGCAATGCTAGGATTCCAGCACCAATTGTTGTGCCAGAAATAAGTAAGATTCCGCCAATAAGACGCCCAGTCTTTAACATAAAAATCCTTAAGGTTAAAACGAAAAATAAGAAATTCCAAGCATAGTTGAAACTTGAAAAAAAAGAATAAATACAGAGAAAAGAAGGATCGCTAAAAGAAGGGGTTTTCCTCCAGGGACTCGATACGTTTTACCATCAACTTTTTTTCTTCCTTTCCAAATCATGCAAACAGGAAAAATTCCGAATAGAATGACAGCGCAAAATCCTCCCGCAAATCCTAAAGCTTTAAAAAAAAGTTGGGGGTAGATAATGGATAAAAATAGAGGAGGAAGAAGAGTC
>DAIEPN010000002.1 GCA_027348355.1 Chlamydiota bacterium
AGAGGTCCGTATGTTCAAAAATAGGGGTGCGAATTTCAGAAAAGCCATAGTCGCTAGCTGTTTTTCTAAGTATTGATTCAACAAAAGACCACTTATGAATTTCTTTCCACTGATCTTCCGCCTTAGCCTCTACCGGTAAGATGTCAAAAGTTCCCTTGGGAATCGAGTGTTGCATAAACTTCCTTTTACATTTCTTCGAAATTATAGACTCTATTAGGGGAAACTCTCAAGAAAACTTATTTTTACCGGATCTGTTTTTAGGCAAAAGAGAAATAGTAAAATGAATACAAATTTTTTGATAGGTATTTTCCCTAGCGGGATTTGTAAACTCTTAATTTTAAAGTAAATTTTACTAGATAACTTAAATTACAGGTTTGCAAGGTGTTGCCATTTTAACTCAAAATTCAAGGTTGTAACTTTGAACATATTTTGCTAGGATAGTGGCGACCTTTTTGTAAGACAGTAAATTTTTTGTTAAGTTTTGCTTAGAAGGCAAGCTTAGATTGTGTTTTGAAACAGTTTAAATGATATGGCCTTTAGTGGCTAAAGGTTAGAGATTGCAATTGTTAACATTTTTTTTATTAGAACTTAAGAAAGTTAATAAAGAAAAAGTTGACAGGAGAGATTGTTTCTAATTACCTTACCCGAGTTTAATAATTAATCGAGGAAGTTTTGTGAGTTTACTAGACCTTATCAGACCCGCTCCTTACATCGATGAAATCAAAGATGCTGAAACTGTAAAGAAAACATACAAATATTGGAGAATTCGCGTATTCTATAGTATGTATATAGGATATGTATTTTACTATCTTACAAGAAAAAGTTTCACGTTTGCTATGCCCTCTATGATGCAAGATTTGGGGTATACCAAGAGCGACTTAGGGATATTAGCGAGTATACTGGCCCTTACCTATGGAGCTAGTAAATTTGTCAGTGGAGTTTTGGCAGACCGGACCAATCCGCGTTTCTTCATGGCTATCGGTCTTATTTTAACGGGTGTCGTTAATATAGCATTCGGACTCTCTTCTTCTATTATTCTATTTGCGATTTTCTGGGGATTAAATGGTTTTTTTCAGGGTTGGGGATGGCCTCCTTGCGCCCGTCTTTTAACTCACTGGTATTCAATTAAAGAAAGAGGGACCTGGTGGGGTTCTTGGAATACATCTCATAGCGTGGGGGGATTTGCGATTCCTCTTATTGCTGCTGTATGCGCGCAGTATTTTGGATGGCGGTATGCCCTTTATATCCCAGGAATTCTGTGTATAGGAATTGGATTTTTTCTTATGAATCGCCTAAGGGATACACCTCAATCGCTTGGCCTTCCTCCAATTGAAAAATTTAATAATGACTATGCAACGAATCAGCGTGATAAGGAGCAAGAGCTCCCTATGAAAACTATCCTGCTTGATTACGTACTACGCAATAAATTTATTTGGATTCTAGCGATCGCTTACCTCTTTGTTTATATCATTCGTACAGCGATTAATGACTGGAGCATGTTATTTCTAGTGGAAACAAAGAACTATAGTCAAATTACAGCGGGAGCATGCGTTTCTTGCTTTGAAATTGGTGGAATTTTTGGAAGTTTTGTAGCTGGTTGGGCGTCGGATAAAGTCTTTAAAGGGAGAAGAGGTCCAGTTAACGTTTTGTTCAGCTTAGGAGTAATTTTTGCAATTGGTGCTTTTTGGCTTTCTCCTGCAGGATCTGTTGCCTTAGACTCCGCTTTACTTTTCACGATAGGATTTTTAATTTTCGGTCCACAAATGCTAATTGGAATGGTCGCAGCAGAAGTCTCCCATAAAAAGGCTGCTGGATCTGCTACCGGATTTGTTGGATGGATCGCTTATTTAGGTGCTGCATCAGCAGGTTATCCCCTTGGAAAGCTTACTCAAGAATGGGGTTGGAGTAGTTTCTTCGTGATTCTCGCTGCTTGTGGAGCTATTTCAGTTCTACTGCTCCTTCCTTTATGGTCAATAAGATCTAGAGTTGTCTCCGCTCCTCATGATGAAAAAGAAGAAGAAAAACGCCTTTCTCCTGTAGAAACAAAAGCTGTAAAAGATCTTTCTGCAGCAAAGGTTGAGAAAGTAACGGAATCTGTTGAAGTTTGACCGCAAAAATGAAACAATAGCGTTTTGCGATATGTCACTTTCTAGAGAGTTTTCCGATGTCTTGGGTTCCGCTTCACGTTCATTCTCAGTATTCTATTTTAGATTCAACTGCCTCTATTTCCTCTATAGTAAAAAAAGCTGTAGAACAAGGAATGTCGGCAGTTGCCTTGACAGATCAAGGTAACCTCTATGGAGCAATCGAGTTTTATAAGGCTTGCAAGGCCGCAAAAATCAAGCCTATTTTAGGATGCGAGCTTTTTGTAGCGCCAGGATCACGGAAAGAGAAAAAAAAATCCCCCAATACTCCACATGGTTATCCAATTATCCTTTTAGCTAAAAATCTAAAGGGCTATGAAAACTTATGTAAGCTCAGTTCTTTAGCTTTCTTGGAAGGTTTTTATTACACGCCAAGAATTGATAAAGAGCTTTTGCAAAAACATCATGAAGGCCTTGTCTGCCTTTCTGGAAATTTACAAAGTTATTTAGCAGCTCTTGCAGTTGAAGGTAAAGAGGTTGAACTTCTAGAAGAAGCATTGTGGTATAAAAGTCTTTTTGGAGAGGATTTTTATTTAGAAGTCCAAAGACATCCCATGAAAGATGAAGATATTAGAATGAGTGGGATCGAAGATGAGCCTTGGCTTTATCAACGCTATTATGATTATGTCAAAAAACAAGAAAGTATCATCACATCTTTTCGATTAGTTTCTGAAAAAACGGGAATTAAATGTGTTGCAACAAACGATTCGCACTACATAGACCCTGAAGATTGGAAAGCTCATGAAATTTTAATGAATGTCCAATCCGGAACTCCTTGTGAAATTTGGGAAAAGGATTCTTTTGGAAACAATAAAAGAAAGATGCTCAATCCAAAAAGAGATACTCTGAGTACCCATGAACTCTATTTTAAATCCCCCTCTCAAATTAAAGAGCTGTTTAGTGATTTTCCTGAGGCAGTAGCCGTAACGTTAGAAATTGCTGAAGAATGCTCTCTTTCTCTAGATTTTACTGCGAAATATTATCCTGTTTATGTACCACCACATTTGGAAGGAAAGCAACTTGATAAAGAGCAGCGCACACAAGAGGCTGCGGACTATTTGCGACATTTATGTCATGAAGGAGTAAAGAAACGCTATACGCCTGAAAAGCTCGCTAAAGTTCAAGAAAAGTATCCTGGAAGAGATCCTTTGGACGTTGTATATGAAAGATTGAAATACGAACTTGAGATCATTATTCCGAAGGGCATGTGCGACTACTTGCTGATTGTTTACGATTTTATCAATTGGGCCAAAAGACGCGGAATTCCTATGGGTCCTGGTCGAGGATCTGGAGCAGGATCTATTATTTTATATCTCATAGAAATTACAGATATAGAACCGCTTCGATTTAATCTATTCTTTGAGCGCTTTATCAATCCTGAAAGAATTTCCTATCCTGATATTGACGTTGATATATGCATGGATAGAAGAGCCGAAGTGATTGATTATACAGTAGAGAAATATGGAAAAGACAAGGTTGCTCAGATCATTACTTTTGGTACCATGAAAGCTAAGATGGCAATCAAAGATGTGGGAAGGGTGCTCAATGTTCCTTTAGCCAAAGTGAATGCGATTGCGAAACTTGTGCCCGAAGATCCAACGATTACACTTGAAAAAGCTCTAGAAGTTGATCCTGAACTTCGACAGCAATATGAATCTGATGAAGAGGTTCATCGCCTAATGGACTTTGCTAAAAAATTAGAGGGCTGTGTGCGAAATACAGGAATTCATGCCGCAGGCTTAATCATCTGTGGCGATCCGATTATGGATCATATTCCTGTGTGTTCTGCTAAAGATTCAGATATTGTAGCAACGCAGTTTTCTATGAAACCTGTCGAATCAGTCGGCATGTTAAAAATTGACTTTTTAGGGCTTAAAACTCTTACGTCGATTCAAAAAGCTGTGAATGCGCTAAAAGCAAGTCGAGGTATAGATATAGATTGGATTAACATATCTTTAGAAAATAAGGCGACTTTTGATCTTCTTAATCAAGGTAAAACACTTGGTATTTTCCAGCTAGAATCTGGTGGTATGCAGGACTTGGCAAAGCAGTTACAGATAGATAAATTCGAAGAAATTATTGCGGTCGGCGCATTGTATAGACCAGGTCCGATGGAAATGATTCCTTCTTTCATTCAAAGAAAGCACGGAAAAGAGGCGATAGAGATTGATCACCCTCACATGCATGACATCTTGTCAGAAACATATGGCATTATGGTGTATCAAGAACAAGTCATGCAAATAGCGAGTAAACTTGCAAATTATACCTTAGGAGAAGGGGATGTTTTGCGAAGGGCTATGGGGAAAAAAGACAAAGAGGAAATGAATAAGCAAAGGGAAAAGTTTAGACTTGGGGCTTTGCAAAATGGAATAGATGAAGAAACTTCCATGCGTATTTTTGATAAGGTAGAAAAATTTGCATCATATGGTTTCAATAAATCGCATGCAGCTGCTTATGGTTTTTTAACCTATGTTACAGCCTTTCTTAAAGCGAATTATCCAAGCGAATGGATGGCAGCGTTAATGACATGTGATCGGGATGACCTTACTAAGGTTGCCAAGATTATTCGTGAATGCCAAATCATGAATATTTCGATTTTGCCTCCAGATATTAATGAGTCTGATGAAGAGTTTGTAGCTACTTCAAGTGGGATTCGTTTTGCTATGACTGCCATTAAAGGTGTGGGAGAAGGAGTTGTAGAAATGATCTTGCAGGATAGAAAAAAAGCAGGTCATTTTACTTCTCTGTTTCAATTTTTTCAGAGAATGGATGTAAAGAAAATTGGCAAAAAAGTCATAGAGTATCTAATTGAAGCTGGTTGTTTTGACTTTACTGGTTGGTCGCGACAGGCGATGGTCGAGAGTGTTGATCCGATGTTTTCAATTGTGAGTAGACAGCAAGAGGAAACGGCAAAGGGTGTGATGCACTTATTTAGTTTTGTAGAAGAAGAAAATCGTTTTACAGTCCCTCCTCCTTCGAACACGAGTATTCCCAGAGATGTCATCTTACGGCGTGAAAAAGAACTTCTCGGTTTTTATTTAACCGGCCATCCTATGGATACCTATAGGACTTTTATGCAGAGGCTATCTTGTGTCCCCCTTGCTGAAATAGGGCGTCTTCCTCATGATAGCGTATATCGTATCGCAGGGATCATAGAAACTGTGCAGATTAAAATCTCTGCAAAGAGTCAACGAAAATTTGCTATTCTTTCTGTAGGCGATGGTTTCGAGAGAATCGAGATCCCCGTTTGGCCTGATCTTTATGAGGAGAAAACAGCTCTTCTTGTAGAAAATCAATTAATCTATGCGGTGTTGCACTCCGAAAATAGGGAAGGAAATCAAAGGCTTAATGTAAAATGGATAGATGACCTCACTAGGGCCGATGAGGCTATGATCTCGACTTGTGATACCTTATGTGAAAAGGTAAAAGGACAAGTAAAAAAAGCAGAACATTCTGAGAAGTACAGACAAAATTCTTCAAAAGAGAAATCTATGGAAAAGAAAACGCAAGAAGTAAAAATCTCCCCCTCCAAGCTTGTTGTAAAGCTTGATGCAAATCTCACGAGGCACAGCCATATCCTAGACCTTAAAAATATTTTTTATTCTTTTCACGGGAGCACACCAATTTATCTTCAGTTTTATGGGAATGAGTCAAAATCGATCGCTACGATTGAAATTACCTCTCTTTATGGAGTTTCATATAGTCAAGAACTGGAAAAAGCTCTACAATCTCTTACATTTATTAAAGAAATTTGTTTAGAAGAACTAAAGAAATAGCTGCGTAAGGCTGATTTGTTGACAGAATAAATTTTTGTCTAGTACACTTTCTTCTTAATCTTTCTTGTTTTTTTATTACTAAAGGCAACTTATGAGAATATTAAGTTTTTGTATCGTGACATCGATTTTATTTTTCTATACATCTCCAAGTTATGCCGCCTATACGGTAAGAAATGGGAAGATTGTGAATAAGGATGACGTTGCTACCGCCTCAGTTCAAGAGCATTATAGCTTCAGCCAAGATGCATACCAGAAGAAAAATTGGAATGAGGTTGTTCGCCAAAATATTATTATCATAAAAAATTTCCCGGACAGTCCTTTTACAGAAGAGGCTATGTTTTATTTGGGCGTGGGATATTTTTATATCAATGAGTACGAGCTTGCTAATGAAAATTTTTCGGATTATTTAAAAAAGCTGTCTGCCCCTAAACATTTTGAAGAAGTGATGAAATACAAATTTCTCATTGCAGAAGGTTTCCGAAATGGAAATAAAAAGAGACTTTTAGGGTTGCAAAAAATGCCGAAGATCATTCCTGCAAAAGAAGAAGCTCTTACCATTTATGAAGAAGTAATAACAGCATTGCCGAATCACGACTTCGCTGCGCAGTCATTGTTTGGAAAAGCTGAAATTTTATTATCCCAAGAAGAATTTCGCACTTGTATAGAAACTTTTCAGACTTTAATTCGAAGGTTTTCAAAGCATCCTTTAGCCCCAGAAAGTTATGTAGGAATTGCAAAAAGTTATCTAGCTCAATGCAAAGTCCAATATCCAGATCCCGATTTTTTAGATTTAGCTGAAATCAATTTGCGGAAGTTTAAGCAAGACTTTCCAAGAGAAGATAAAGTAAGTACTGTAGAAAGTATGCTGGAGGAGATGAAAGAGATATATGCAAAATCCCTTTATGATGTAGCTAAGTTTTTTGAAAGAACAAAAAAAGCGAACGCAGCCAAAATTTACTACTCTCAAATCATTGCTAAATACCCTAATACAAAACTAGCTTCCATATCGAATAAACGACTTGAAGTGATTAATGCCAAACTAAAAGTAGAAGAAGAGAAAAAAGCAGCTACAAAACTTCAAGAGAAAACAGCAGAAATTGTAAACCCTATACAAGAAGAAGTGGAAGAATCTTTAGAGATCCTGCTCTCTGAATCCATAAATGCTATAACAGAGACGGCAGAGGCTAATGTTGAAGTTGTAAATGTAGAAAAAACCGACGACTCTTCTCTCGAATCTAAGTTGATCGAGGAAAAACAGTGAAAATAGGCTGGCTTTTGGCTTTTATTTGTTTCTGCGGTAGTTCTTGCGGATACCGTTTAGAGGAAGAAGAGCTCGAAGATGTGGGAAGAATTTCGATTTCAATTCCATTTGTAAAAGGGGACATCGATGGGCAATTGACTAATGCAATTGTTAGAGAGCTTGCTTCTTCAGGATCTTTTCGTTATGTAAGAGATGGAGGCAGATACACCCTACTGGTCACTGTAGTTCATGATCATAAGGAAAAGATCGGGTATCGTTATGATAGAAAACCTAAAGGACAGTTAGAAAAAAATCTTGTTCCTACAGAAGGACGCCGGATTCTTGGTGCCCAAGTCTCTATTCAAGAGTCTCTGACAGGTAAAATTCTTTTAGGCCCTACAATAATTAAAGCTTCTATCGAATATGATTATGTTAACTCTGATAACCTGGCAGATTTAACCTTTTTTAGCCCCACAGGTCAAAGACTTACGGTTCTTAATTTTTCTCTAGGGCAACTTGATTCAATTGAGGGTGCAGAAGATAATGCGCTTGATCCTTTGTACCGACATATGGCACAAAAGATTATAGATGGACTAATAGGACAAAAGTGGTGGGTCAATGACTCAAGCTGATTATAAAAGAGATAAAGTGCAGTTTCAAGGTGAGTTAACTAATTTAACTGCAATGATGAAGTGGATTGTGGATAAGGTTAATCAAGTGGGCTTTCCTCTTTCAGATTCGAGAAAAATTCAATTAGCCATGGAAGAAGCCTTAGTCAATGTAATTCATTATGCTTATACAGATAGAGTGGGAATAATAGAGATTACCTCTTTTTTTCTGCCTCAAAAGTTTATTAAATTTGAAATTGTCGACCAAGGAAAAGAGTTTAATCCTTTACAATTTTCCGCAGATGGGGGAATTGACACAGATCTTCTTGATAGAGAAGAAGGAGGGCTTGGGATTATTCTTATTAAGAAAATTATGGATGAAGTTCATTACGAAAGGCAAAATGAACGTAATGTGCTTACCATAGTTAAAAATTTTGAGATGAAAAAATAAATTAGCTCTTCTTGTCAATTGAGGATATAATTGCCTCAGTATCAATTACTTCCTTTAGAAAATGCTG
>DAIEPN010000012.1 GCA_027348355.1 Chlamydiota bacterium
AATACAGTTTGAAAGATTATTCTTTGAACGTTCAGGCCTCGAATAAAATAGAAATGATGAATCAATACGATGAAAATTATCGACTTTTAAACTCCAGAGATTCGCTAGGAAGACATGTTGAGTTTGGATATGAAAATGGAGTTTTGAACCCGACAATTATAAAGGATAATTTTGGTTCTGAAGTAAAATATACTTACGATATTAAAGGGAATTTGTGTTCAGTAAAGCGAATAGACGGTTCAGAGCTGAAATTTTGGTATGATGCAAGTAATCGCCTTACTGCTTGGGAAGATGCAAGAGGGAATGTTGAGGTTTACAAGTATGATGACCTAGCGAGGCTCTCAGTTGTGTACCCTAATGTAACTTCTAAATCTTATAACCTATTTACTAATGAAATGTTTTTTCATTTGAATTCTCATGAAAAAATTGAATACATCTACGATGACAAAAGTCCTTTTGTTTCTAGCGTTTATATCGAAGATACAAAGGTCAGAGATTTTAAATATAACTCTGATGGGCTAAATATAGAAATAGCTGATCCTTTTGGATATGTGATTAGGAAAAATTATGATGAAAGATCGCGTTTAGTTTCGGTTTCTGATATAGATGGGCAATTTGATTATTTTTACGATGAAAGAGATAGGGTCATTAAAATTGTAAGCCCAGTTGGATATGTGGAATATAAGTATGATGAAGTAGATAACCTGATTTGGATTAGGGATCCAAATGGAAACGAAACTCATATTAATTACGATGAAAATTACAATCTAACTTCTATTATCGATGCCGAGGGTGGAATTACAAAATACGAATATAATGATGCGTCAGGCTTGATTAAAATTGTATTTCCAAATGGCTCATCCAAAGAAATTGTTTATGATGCATTAAATCGTCCGATTCAAGAAGTCATTGGGAAACAATGAACATATCTACGAATTGATAATAAGAAAGAGCTCTCTTTAGAGCTCTTTCTTATGTGGATTACCCGTTATGATCTTCCGGTTTCATAAGAGGGAAGTAGAGAACGTCTTTAATTGACGCTGCTTTTGTGAAGAGCATAACTGTTCTATCTATTCCAATTCCAAGTCCGCCTGTTGGGGGCATACCTTGACAGATCGACTCAATAAACTCTTCGTCTAGTGGATTTGCTTCTTCATCGCCAGCTAGTTTTTTCTCTGCTTGGAGAAGGAGAAGGGCTCTTTGTAGTTGAGGGTCATTAAGTTCAGTATAGGAGTTACAGAACTCATATCCTAAGATAAATGTCTCAAAGCGCTCTACTATGTTTTCTGAGCGGAGTTTAGGATTTCTATGCAGTTTGCAAAGAGGGGTTGTTTCAATCGGATGATCGATGATGTGATGTGGTTGGATCAGGTGCTTTTCAACATACTCTTCAAAAAGAAGGGCGATCAGATTTCCACGAGAGGCTTCTTTGACTTCTTTTTTCTCTAGACCTGGAACTTTGTAGAGGATTTCTCGGATCTTTTCATCTGAGAGGCTGTCTACATCGATATTTCCATATTCTTTAATACTGTCTTTCATGGAAATGCGCTTCCAGGGAGCTTTCATATCAACGATGTGCTCTGTACCTTCTTGATCCGCTTTAACAGAAATTTGGGTAGAGCCAAATAACTCGAGCGCAATGCCTTCAAAAAGGTTTTCAGTAAGTACCATCATATCATTGTAGTCTTGATAGGCTGCGTAGGCTTCTAAAGAAGTAAATTCAGGGTTATGTGTTCTATCGATCCCTTCATTACGGAAAACTTTACCAATTTCAAAAACTTTCCCCATTCCACCTACAATCAATTTCTTTAAAGGAATTTCAAGAGAAATTCGTAAAAACATCTCTTGGTTAAGAGAATTGAGTTTTGTGGTAAATGGTTTAGCCTCCGCTCCGCCATACACGTTTTGCAGAACTGGGGTCTCTACTTCTAAAAAACCCATTTCATGGAAATAGTTACGGATGTATTCCAGGATTTTACTACGTGTGCGGAATTGATGGGCAACTTCCGGATGGGTGATCAGATCAAGCCATCTTTTTCTATATCTTGTTCCTTTATCAGCAAGGCCGCTGTGTTTATCTGGTAGAGGGAGCAGCGTCTTGCAAAGGAGGGTTAAAGTTTTTACAAAAATAGTCAGCTCCCCTTTTTGAGTACGGAAAAGATGACCTTTGATTCCAATGATATCTCCTAAGTCGATCTTTTTTTCGATGAACTTGATCGCAGAGAGTTCTTCTGTTGGAGTAAATCCTTCTACTTTTGTGGAATCACGATTGATCATCAGCTGAATACGGTCTGTTTCATCTTGCACATGGGCAAAAGCGTTTTTGCCCATAGAACGAAACAGTACTAGTCTTCCAGCTACACACACTTCTTGTGTTACGCCTGCTGCGGCATCTTCACTATGACCTACTTCTTGGGCCTTATATTTGTCTAAAAGCTCTTGAGCCGTATCCGTTGGCACATAGATAGGAGGATAAGGATCTATTCCTAGATCGCGGATTTCTTGGAGTTTATTAGAGCGGTTAACAAATTCTTCGTGATGATGGTATTCTGGAATTTCAAAAGTCATGGTTTTACTTGGGTAAAAAGCTATTTTTTGACAGTAATCGTATCGTAATTTCTCTTAAGTGTCAAAGTTATGTTGTTCATTTATAAATGGGTTAATTCATAATTTATTTAGAAAAGATTTAACGGGGTACGAAAGCCATTGGCTAGAAGATAAAATATTCTTTTACTCCCTAGTGTAGATCTAAAAAAAAGTAGAGCTAGGATCTACATCAATCAGTAAATGCAAGTCTTTTTTGACAGGCAAAGAAAGAAGCAGGTCTTGAATGATGGCAGATAGGTTGCCGAGTTTTTCTGCTTTGATCAAGAATTGAAAACGATGCTTATCTTTCACTTTGGCATGCCCACAGGGAACGACTGGATGGATATGAAAAGAGGGTGGGACCCTTTGTATTAAAGAGGTTCTGAGTTTTTTTACATAGTCCTCTGCTTTTTCGGCGCTATTTCCCGAACAGACAATTTTTACCATGTGAGTAAAGGGAGGGTAAGCAAAAAATTTACGAGTTGCGATTTCTTCTGTAAAAAATTGTTCATAGTCTTGGGAGGCTCCCTGTTTGATCGTAGTATTCTCAGGAAGGGAGGTCTGAATAATGACCTCCCCTAAAAGATCGGCCCTTCCCGCTCTTCCAGCTACTTGCGTGATATGAGAAAAAGCAATTTCTGAAGCTCTAAAGTCAGGGATGTGGAGCGCGGTATCAATTTGCAGAATTCCAACGAGGGTAACGGAGGGGAAGTGAAGTCCTTTCGCGATCATCTGTGTACCAATTAAGACGTCGGCTTTTCCCGATCTAAATTGTTTGAAAAAGATCTCATGACTTCCCTTTTGTTTGGTCGTGTCCCTATCTAAACGCAGTGTTCGAACGCCGGGAAAGATTGCATGAAGAGTCTTTTCTACTTGTTCTGTTCCCACCCCTTTATGAGTGAACTCATCAAGGGCTCCACAACTTGGACAAATGCGAGGAGATGTGATTGTATAGTCGCACAGATGGCAGGAAAGAGTATTGGAAGATAGATGAAAGGTAAGGCTTACATCGCAATGCGGACAGTCAATGCTATGGCTGCATCTACTACATTGTTTTACGGAGTAGTAACCCCTACGATTTAAAAAGAGAAGGGTTTGCTCCCCAATCTCCAGTCTTTTCTTAATCCCTTGCAGAAGTTTATTGGAAAAAAGGGTGAACCCATTGTTCTTTTCAAACTCACTTTGCATATTCACAATCGAAATGGTAGGTAGGCTTGCCTGGTTTGTTCTTGTTTTCAGAGTGCTTAGTACATATTTTTTCGAAAGGGCATTTTGATAACTTTCTAAGCTAGGTGTGGCGCTTGCGAGTACTACGGTTGATTTTGTAAGTTTTCCTCTCATGACAGCGACATCTCTTGCATGATAACAGGGCTGCTTTTCGTTTTGTTTGTAAGAGGAATCATGCTCTTCATCGATGATAATCAGACCGAGGTTGGGAAGGGGGCTAAAAATGGCAGATCTTGCACCTACGACTATAGGGATTTCTCCTTTTGCAATTTTATGCCAGCTGTCAAAACGCTCTCCTAAACTAAGTCTATGGTGCATGATGGCAATACGAGACTTGAAACGACCTTTTAGTTTTTCAATTGTTTGAGAGGTGAGGGCAATTTCAGGCACAAGCAAAATAGCCTGTTTTTGTTTTTGCAAACAATATTCGATCGCTTGGAGATAGATCTCCGTTTTTCCGCTACCGGTTACTCCATAGATCAGGTGGGTTTCAAACTTTTCCTCATCTAAACTTTTTGTGATTTTTCCAAATGTCTCATTCTGCTCTGGGGTCAACTTCTTTGGTTTAGTAGGAAAATACTCATGCTCTAGAATAAGGCTACGATCTACTTCAATTTCAGAGGAATCGAGAAGCTTTTTTTTGATAAGAGTTTTGAGTGAGCTTTGGAGTGGTCCTATCTTTTGTAAAAGTTCTGTAGCCAAGATCCCTTTCGGATTTTTAAGAAAGTAGTCTAATACTTCTGCTTGTTTTGGGCTTTTACCTCGAATTTTTGCTGTTTCCTCTCGCAAAATTTCTAAAG
>DAIEPN010000217.1 GCA_027348355.1 Chlamydiota bacterium
CGAACTGCCGGCTCTATATGAAGAGGAACCTAATTGGGATGTTCTTTATCAAGAAAAAAAGACAGCATATGAAAAGCTTTTACAAGAAGGTACTCTCGAACTTTTACCTGGGGTCAAAGAGGTTTTAGAGTTATTGCAAAAGACAAATAAAAAAAGAGCCGTTGTGACAAATTCTACAAAGTCACAGACAGAGGCAATAAAAAAGGCTCTGCCTATTTTGCAGACAATCCCTGAGTGGATCACCAGAGAAGATTATAAAAATCCAAAGCCTCATCCTGAGTGTTATAAAATTGCAATAGAAAAACTTGCGAAGTCAGGGGACAGAGTGATTGGCTTTGAAGATTCTACAAGAGGGATCAAAGCCCTTCTTGATGCTGGAGTAAAAAATGCGGTGTTGATTTGTCCTTCAAACCATCCTCAGCTTTTTTTAGACTCATTACCTATAGTTCCTCATTTTACCACATTTTTAGAAATCAAAAATATCTAGTTATAGTGGACTTCTACAAGAAAAAGACCGTGTGGAGGAGCTGTAAACCCTGCTTTTTTGCGATCTTTTTCTGCAAAAATTGTAGGGATGTCTTCTAAGGGAATCCTTTCACAAGAAACATCGATCAAAGTTCCTACGATATTTCTGACCATTTTGTATAAAAAACCATCGGCGGTAAATTCAAGGCGTACCCCACCCTCTTCTTCAACAACATCTAGTTTTTTTAGATTGCGAACCGCATCTACAGATGCGCTCCCTCGATGAGCTTCATTTGCAAAAGAGAGGAAGTCGTGAGTTCCTACAAATAGTTTTGCAGCTTCCTTAAGAAGAGGAACTTTTACTTTATCTAGAACGTGGTAAGAGTAGAGCCTTTTAAAAGGATCTAAAATTCGATCTAGATGCAAATGATAGTGGTACACTTTTCCTGTAGCGCTATATCTTGCATGAAAATCATCATGCGCCTCTTCGATTTTTTTAAGTCGAATATCTACAGGAAGAAGGCTATTTACGCTGTAGAGAAGTTTTTCAGGATTTTGGGTCGTACATGAGAAGTGAGCTACCTGTCCTAAGGCGTGGACCCCTGCATCTGTGCGACCGGATCCAGTAAGATCAATAGGTGAACGTAGTACAGTTTCTAGCGCTTTTTGAATGAGAGTTTGTATGGAAACGTTATTTGGCTGCACTTGCCAGCCACCATAGATTGTTCCATCGTAAGAAATGAGTATTTTATATTTTTTCACGTTATTTTTTGTAGGAGATATTCACTGATGAGATGATACATAAAAAAAGAGGCAGAATGGATATTTCGACATTCTGCCAAAAACAAAGATGATTAAGAGAGGTGTTTGCTAACGAGTTTAGTCATTTCAAACATGTTAATGGCTTTTTTATTTCCTCCGAACACTTTCGCTAGTTTGTCATCTGGAAGAATGTTGCGTAAATTGTTTGGGTCTTGACGCTTATTTGCTTTGATATATGCCCATAGTTTTTTTGTAACTTCTGTACGTGGAAGTGGACCTTTTCCTACAACTGCTGCAAGATCATCACTTACTTTCATTGGTTGCATGAATTTAGATTTTTTTGCTTCTTTTGCCATTATTGTTTCTCCTTTGAAGGTGCTACATTAAACGCTTATCCGCATAGCTACCTGTTCATTTTTTTATACGGATACACTGTTCGAGGTTGTACATTATTTAGTTCCTCGAATGACATTTTGTATCTCTATGTCGATATTATAGTCAAAAAAAATCATTCGTCCACCAAAAAATCATTATATTTTCTTTGAGAATAGAGGGGATTTAGATAAATTCATGCTAAGATTTTGTAAATTTTCTTTAAAATCAGTGAATCTTAAGCGAAGAAAATCTGCATACATGCATAATACTTAAGTAATATGGATAAAAAAATCTATGTGATTAGTAAGGAATTACGTTTTTTTATGGATATAGAGCAAATCAAAGAAATCGCATCGCTTGCCGAGGCAGTAAAAAAAAGTAGTTCTTTTCAAGAAAAACTTGCGATTTTACAGGAAAATAAAAGAGTCGAAATTTTTTTTACCTTTCCTAGTATGATGCGTACTTTTCTGGCGGGACTTTCCCAGGATTGTGAAGTTGTCATCCTATCCCTGATTGCGATTGGACAGGGTGAAAAATTTTTTTCTGAGCTTGAGAACATCCCTTCTCCTATTACTACTTTGCGAAAGTTGATTGAAGATTTATTACCTGTTGAATACTTCTATGCTCCCATCGGTGGAATCATTGGCTATCACTTAATGATGATAGAGAGGATTTTCCCTAAAAATGGAAAGAAAGAAGCAAAGCAAGAAGAGTATCTACCCCCAGTTCCGATTGATATTACAAATGAGACGGAAGAGGTAAAAAGAGAAATTCTTTGGGGACTAGAACATTTGGCAAATATTGGAGAGATTTATCCCGTTGGAGGTGCCGCTGATAGATTAGGACTTAAAGAAGAGAAGACGGAAGTCCCTCTTCCAGCTGCAAAGCTTCTGTTTTGTGGTAAAACCCTTTTGGAAGGGTTAATAAGCGATCTACAAGCTAGGGAGTATCTTCATTATAAAATTTATAAAAAACAGGAGACAGTTCCGATTGCACTCATGACCTCTCATGAAAAAGATAATCATGCGAAGATCTTATCTATTTTGGAAGAAAACAAATGGTTCAAAAGAGGAAAGGAAAATTTCACCTTATTCTGTCAGCCTTTAGTTCCTACAATTGATGGAGAAGGCAACTGGTGTTTGCGAGGGCCCTTGCATCTTTTGCTGAAGCCCGGTGGACATGGTGTAATTTGGAAGCTTGCTAAAGATCAAGGAGTGTTTGACTGGTTCTATGATAAAAGAAGAGAAAAAGTTCTCATTAGGCAAATTAATAACCCTGTTGCAGGTATAGATTATGGCCTGTTAGCTTTTACAGGGATCGGCTGTGAAAAGAAAAAAAATTTTGGGTTTGCGTCGTGTCAACGCAAAGTGCAATCAGCAGAGGGCGTTGATGTGCTTGTGAAGAAAAAGACAAAAGACGGCTATGAGTACTGCTTAACGAATGTTGAATATTGCGACTTCTCATTCCGAAATATTGCTGATGAACCCATTGAAGTAGGGGGGGATTATTCAAGATTTTTATCTAATACCAATATTTTATTTGCAGATCTAAAAGTCATAGAAAGTCTTTTGCCTACATGCTTTCTTCCCGGTATGCTTATTAATTTAAAAAAATCGAGTTTTACCGCTGACGATGGCTCTAAGAAAGAAATGATGATTGCAAGGCTAGAATCTACTATGCAAAACATCGCAGATCATATGGGAGAGACTTTCCCTCAAGAGCTTTCTAAAGAAGAATGCAAAGGGCTTAAAACATTTTTGACATATAACGATCGTAAAAAAACCATTTCTACTGTCAAAAAGGCATATACTTTTGGATCTTCCTTTTTAGAGACTCCAGAAGGATGTTTCTTAGATATTTTACACAATGCCAAAGAGCTTCTTTCAAAACACTGCGGTGTGCAGGTTTCTGATGTAAATGATGCAATCCATTTTTTTCTCACTGGGCCTTCCTTTCTTTTTTTATATCATCCAGCCTTAGGACCCCTTTACTCCATCATTGCTCAAAAAATCCGTGGGGGTAGATTGGGTTTTTATGCCGAACTCCAGTTGAATTTAGCGGAAGCCTATTTAGAGAATGTGGATATTGAGGGGAGTTTGCTTGTCCATGCCCTGCAACCTTTAGGAAAATGCGACAGTTCAGATAGAGTTGTGTATTCAGAAGAGTCTGGGAAATGTCAGTTAAAAAATGTTTTGATAAGAAATATGGGTATTGATCGAGAAGCATTGAATGTTTTTTGGAAAAATGAAATTATAAGAAAAGAATGCTGTGAGATCATCTTGCTTGGAAATGGGGAATTCTACGCTGAAAATGTCACACTACCAGGGAATCAAAAAATTATTGTTAAAGATGGCTACCGAGTGAAAGCCTATGAAAAGAATGGAATCCTTTGTTTTCACGAGGAATCTATTATGGGCCCTTCTTGGCATTTTGAATATAAAATAGGAAAAAGTTACGATATCCTTCTAAAAAAAATAGAAAAAT
>DAIEPN010000020.1 GCA_027348355.1 Chlamydiota bacterium
CAAGGGTCTTTGCCCTCACTTTTCTTTGTAAGATTCAACTTTTTCGTGAATTCTTTCGAAGATGTGCAACAACATACCTAAATTGGCAGATTTCTTGCAATCTTTTTTGATTTTTTTTTATTTTAAGCGAAAAAAGAATCAATAAGAAGGTAGGCTCCCATCCCTGCTAAATACCCTACAAAGACAGGTAGAGAGAATTTTTTAAAATAGGAAACAAAGTCCACTTTTTCCATGCCCATAAGAGCAATTCCTGAAGAAGATCCAATAATTAAAATACTTCCTCCGGTACCTGCAGCATAAGCAATCATGTGCCATAGTGGAATATCTGCAGGAAAAGTTTCTAAAGGATACATCCCAATAGTTGCAGCAACAAGAGGAACGTTATCTATGATAGCAGAAAATATCCCGATTAAAGTTGCAATTGCTGCGGTACTCTGTACGTTTTGATCAAGCCACATTGCAGCCGTATTCAAAATC
The DNA here is from genome assembly GCA_027348355.1 of Chlamydiota bacterium. Lineage (GTDB taxonomy): Bacteria > Chlamydiota > Chlamydiia > Chlamydiales > Rhabdochlamydiaceae > JABEVM01. Next base: position 478 of record DAIEPN010000020.1, read on the forward strand.
CCTGCGCTTTGCAAAGAACTTACGCAAAGTAAAATCCCTAAAAAGAACAAAAGGGATGCGGTATCGATCTTGGTTAAAATATGGGGAACACGCAAATGTTCACGAATCTCACTTGAATGATGAAGAGCATCTGTCAAAAGCCAAAGAACGGCAAGGCCCATAATCATCGCCATAAACGGAGGCATTCCTGTTACCGCCTTAAAAGCAGGAACGGAAATTAATGATCCCACCCCTAAAAAGAAAATAAGTCTTGCATGAGGCTCTTCCTTCACTGAAGCGGGGTCGATCTTGGGCTTTTTATATTTTCCTTTCATCCCATAATTAAAAATCAAAAGAGGGACAACCATCGAAACCAAGCTTGGCAAGAAGAGTGTTTTCATAATCGCAAGCGAAGTTACTCTATCGCTGATCCAAAGCATGGTCGTCGTCACATCTCCCATTGGCGTCCAAGCCCCACCGGAATTTGCGGCAATGATAACCATACAAGCAGGCAGAAACCTCTCTTCTTTATCAGGAATTAACTTCCGTAGAAGCGATACCATCAAAATCGTCGTTGTTAAGTTGTCTAGGACAGCGGATAGAAAAAAAGAGGCGAAAGAAACAAACCAGAGCATTTTTCTCTTCGAAGTCGTTTGTATCAAGTCCGTAACAATCTTAAACCCTTTATGGGAATCGATAATTTCCACAAGCGTCATCGCCGACATCAAGAAAAAGATAATTTGGGAGATATCAGATAAGTGAGAAGAAAGCTCCTGAAGATCGTGTTTCAATGCATCCGGCCCATATACGAAATAAATGCCCCACAAAATTACTGAAACAAATAAAGCTACTGCCGTTTTATTAACTTTTAGATAATACTCAAAAACAATCGCTAAATAGCCAAGAAAAAAAACAATAACAAGAAAAGTTAAATAATCTAAACCCCATACTATCATATCATGTTCCGATGTAGAGTATTATCAAAATTTGGATTCTATTTTAGAGTCACAATAAGATACATATTTTTTTACAAAAAGATAAAGTAAAAAAAGAATATCGTGTTTTTGAGATTAAGATTTAGGCAAGGCCTGCTTGAACTATATCGTGCATTCGGATGACTCCAACTGCTTTTTGATCTTCCAAAACAGGTAGAACCATAATCCATTTTTTTGGATCCTTTTGCATAAGTTTCTTAGCATCCCATGCTAGACTTCCTCTTTGAATAAAAAGGGCAGAGACTGTCATAAGATCGCTCATTTTAGTTTCCATAACAGGGGGGCCTCTTGATTGTAGCGCTCTCCGCAAGTCCCCATCTGTGAAAATTCCTAAAAACCTTTTTTGATTATTAACAACAAGCAAACATCCACATTTTTTGTTAGAAAGCTCGACAAGTACATCTACTAGCTTATCATCTGGAGTGCAAAGAGGAATATCCTTCCCTTTGATCATGATCTCATCTACCGTCATACTCATTTTCTTTCCAATATTTCCAGAAGGGTGGTTGAGTGCGTAATCGTCAAGACGAAAGTTTTTTAGTTTCATAAGAGCTACTGCTAATGCATCGCCAAAAAGCAATTGAATTTCCGTAGAAGTTGTAGGAGCTAAATCAAATGGGCAGAGCTCTTTTTCTAAAGGTAAGCAGATGCTAAAATCAGACAATTTAGCCATTCGACTATTTGGTTTAGAGACAATCGACAAGCATTTTGTATTTCTTTTCTTAAAGAAAGGGATCAAATTCAACAATTCTTCCGTATCCCCACTTCTACTTAAAAGAATAATTACATCTTTTTCAGTAAGAATACCAATATCGCCATGTAAAAAGTTAGTGGGTGGTAAATGAAGCGCTTTGGTTCCTGTTGAAATCAAAGTCATCGCAATTTTTTCAGCAACAATTCCACTTTTACCTATTCCTGAAAATACGAGAAGGCCAGGACATTCCAAACAAATTTTTACAAATTTTTCTACATCCTCCATATTGAGATGAGAGAAAAAATACTGAATATATTTTTCTTGGTCCTGAAAGATTTTTTTTAGCATGTTTACCATAGCAACATAAAATTGGATTGATCTCTAGCTAAAAATAATATAAAAGATTGAAATTAACTCGTCTATAGATACCTGTACTCTGTGCAGGACAAATTATGTAAAATAAGAGAGGAAAAATGCAAACAAAAGTGCCAATTACCGTAGCATATGGAGATGGAATCGGACCTGAGATCATGAAAGCAACGCTTTTTGTTCTTCAAGAAGCCGGGGCAAATATCGAAATCCATCCTGTAGAAATTGGCGAAAAAATCTACTTACAAGGTAATCCGACGGGGATTGAAGCTCGAACTTGGGATACCATTCTAAACACAAAAGCTTTTTTAAAAGCACCTATTACTACCCCTCAAGGAGGTGGGTTTAAAAGCCTAAACGTCACAATTCGTACAGCTCTTGGCCTATATGCAAATGTTCGTCCTTGCGTTTCCTATTTCCCTTATATTTTTACTAAACATCCCAAAATGAACGTTGTCATCGTAAGAGAAAACGAAGAGGATCTCTATTTAGGAATTGAATATAGACAAACCCCACAGGCTTGTGAATCACTGAAAATCATATCACGCCCAGGAAGTGAAAAAATCATTCGTTACGCTTTTGAATACGCACGTCACTATGGAAGAAAAAAAGTGACGTGTTTCACAAAAGACAATATTATGAAATTTTCTGATGGCCTTTTCCATAAAGTCTTTGATGAAATCTCCCAGCATTACCCAGAAATTGAAAAGGAACATTGGATCGTAGATATTGGAGCTGCAAAGCTTGCGGATACTCCGGAATTATTCGATGTAGTTGTCATGCCCAATCTCTACGGGGATATTTTATCAGATGTTGCAGCACAAATTTCTGGATCTGTAGGTATTGCGGGATCAGCGAATATTGGCGATAAGGGGGCGATGTTCGAAGCTATTCATGGCTCTGCACCAAGAAGAGCTGGTCAAGATGTGGCAAATCCATCCGGGCTTCTCTTAGCTTCCGTGTCCATGCTGGTTCATCTAGGTCAAATCGAAATTGCTGAGAGGATCCATAACGCTTGGCTCAAAACAATAGAAGAAGGGATTCATACGTACGATATTTACACAGAAAAAGTCAGCAAACGAAAGGTGGGAACAAAAGAATTTGGGCAAAGCGTCGTAAAGTTCCTAGGAGAAAAACCGACTCAACTAGGAGCAGCCAACTATCACAGCCACAAAAATGTGATCTCTCTTCATCAGGAAAAGATAGAGATTGTCCAAAGAGAATTAATAGGTGTGGATGTTTTTGTTTATTTTCCCGATTCTGAAAAAGCCCTGATTCCAAAGGTCCTTTCTATCCCCTCTTCTAAGTTTTCACTGGATCTCATTAGCAACCGAGGAGTAAGGGTATGGCCTGAAGGAATCCCCGTCACTTTCTGTATTGATCAATTCCGATGTCGTTTTGTTGCTAAAAATAAAAAGAGCCCAGTCTCTTCGCAAGAAATTATTACACTTTTGCAAGAAATTGCGCAAAAAGGATTTGATATCATCAAAACAGAAAATCTTTACCTTTTTGACGGCAAGCCCGGTTACTCTTCAGCAGAAGGATAGACTACTCTATAGTTAGATCCGTTTCTAGATGATGTTTTAGCGATGCTAGGAACTGACAGCCATAAATACCATCTAAAACTCTATGATCAAAAGTGAGAGAAATATTGATCATAGAGCGCACGCCAAAGAGATCATCTTCAACGACAACAACTTTTTTGTGGATCGCCCCTACCCCCAAAATCGCAACTTCAGGATGTCTAATGATAGGGATCCCCGTCAGAACTCCCGTCATCCCAAAATTCGTAATTGTCATGGACCCATCTTTAATATCGTTAAGGGAGAGCCCGTTCGATCTTGCCTTTGTAGATATTTCATGAATACCAAGCGCGATCTTAGGCAAGCTCATTTGCTGACAATTTTTAAGTACTGGCACCATCAGTCCATCTTTTACATTAACGGCAAAACCCAAATTAATAAATTTTTTTACAACAATTGTATCTTCTTCTAAAGAAGAGTTAATCAAAGGAAACTCTTGCAATGCTTTGACAAGAGCTCTAGCTATAAAGCTTGTTACGGTAAGCTTCGCCTCATACTTTTTGAAAAAAGTTTCTTTTTCCTCATACATGACTTTAATGATTTTTGTAACATCGACCTCTGTAATGAGCGTTGCGTGAGGGGCTTCATAAAAGGATTTCACCATGTTGTCAGCAATCGCTTTTCTCATGGTGCTCATTTTTACACGTTCAATCTCTTTTACATTTTCCCCGCGATCAAATCCCAAACAGGTTTCGTTTTTTGCTACACTTGCGCAAGATGATTGTACGAGTTGCGGCTTTTCTAAATACGCTTCAACATCTCTTCTAGTAATTCTTCCGCCCTGTCCTGTCCCAGGAATCTTTTCCAACTCAGACATGCTAATTCCTTTTTCTCTAGCCAGACGTAGAACAACAGGAGAAAAAAAATCTTGGTTGTCTGAAGATGACTCTTCAGACGCGATCGCATGTCTTCCAACCGGAACTGAAGCCTCAAATTCTTTTACATCTGAAACTAAAACTGTTGCAA
>DAIEPN010000023.1 GCA_027348355.1 Chlamydiota bacterium
CGAGGTAAGTTTTGTTCCAGAAGTTTGAGCAACTTGTAGAGTTCCTGCAAGAGAGGCTGTTCCTGTTATGTTAAGTTTAGAATAGGTAGAACCATCTTGAATTAACACCTTAAAGGTTCCTGAGGAGGTTTGTGTATAGTCTCCTTGAATTGTCATAGTACCTGGATTTCCGTTTATATCTGCAGGATAGACCGTTCCGGAGTTTGTCACTGAAAGTGTACCTGAACCTTTAAAAGCAGGAGAGGTCGTTCCTACTCCGGTGTAAAGAGCCCCATTTCCAATTGTAAAAATATCTGATTGAACATTTGCGTCGTTTACAAAAATACCACCATTCAGATGAAGATTTCTAGCTCCTACTACACTACCAAGGGCGCTTCCAGAGAGAGTTCCGGAGTTCGAATTTGTAATTGTTCCCCCATTTATGGTTAAGGTTGTTGTTCCTAAATATGCTCCGAAAGTTCGACTAAGATTGCCTATTGATCCGGTATTGTCTACTTTGATAGATCCATTATTGAGAGTTACATTTCCTATGTCTAGGGATGACCCCAAAGTATCATCTGATGAATTTGATTGAATATTTGCATTATTTATTATATTTGCTTCTCCATCATTTATGATTAGAGAATCGGAGGTAAAAAGATTTCCGAGGCAGGTAGATGTTGAAGTCGATATGGAAGCTGTAGAAGTATTTGTTAGATTTAAGATGCCTCCATTGATTGTTGTAGTCGAATTAACATCGATTCTATTTGAAATTAGTGTAGAGGAGCTAGCTGTAAGAGAACCACTGTTGATTAAATTTAACGAACCACTATTTAAAGTAATATTGTCGGCTAGCAAATATACAATAGGATTGCTACCTGTGTTGTTTCCTGAATTTACTAAAGTTACATTTGAATTAGTAATAGTTATATCAGCTGCTTGAAGGGAGGTTACGCTAACATCTGTAGTAATAGGTGCTGTGTTAGGTAAATTTACCGATCCCCCTAGAAAATTTAAATTGGCGAATACTCCTTCGCATTGAAAATTTAACGATCCGAGAGAGACAGTTATGTCTAAGTTTGTGGTGGAATTGAGAAATGTATTTCCTGTTGTTGATGGGGTTGCTTGGAGGTAGTGATTTCCTGACAAAACAGAGATAGTAGCTGTACCTCCGGAGGGGCTAGTATCAAAATTGAGCATATCTGTTCCTAAAGTAAGGGGAGAAACAGTAAAAGAAGAGCCATTATTAAATGTTAGAGCAGCAATTGTTGTTGTCGGAGAAGATACCTGAATGGGTAAAAAGGATGTACTACTAGAAGATGCAAAAGAAGCTGTATCTCCAGCAAGTGTTGGAGCTGTGCCTCCGATCCAATTTCCTCCTGTTTCCCATGAGGCTGATGTAGGTGAATTACTCCAGGTGCTATCTGTTGCATGGGTTTCGCTTACTAAAACAGAACTTACTAGGATTAACGAGGAAATTTTTTTCCAAAATGACATAAATCATCTCCTTATTTAGTATTAGTTTGTCTTTATCAAAGAAACGTTTTCAAGTGCTAGATATTTTTTTACGATTTTTTTCAGAAGGTTTTTATAATTTTTAGCAATTTTATAGTGCAGAAGGTTTAAAATTTTTATGAGATGGGTTTGGTGTGTTTTTTTTAGTTTGTTAAGCTTGTTTATAAAAAGTGGTATTATGGCAAAAGATTATCATGATTTCGATACCTATCAAAATAGGTTCGATCGCAGCTATGTAGAGCACAAAATAAGGAAGTACTTGCAAAAGGATTCCGAGATAGAAAATTATTTTACAATTACTGAGAAAGGCTTTTTTCTCTATAGCTCACCCCTGAAAAAAACAAGAAATGAACCAGAGTATGTGCTTACTTTTACAGAAAAAGGAGAAATTCTTCACAAAGAGAAAAAAAAGAGCTTAGTAGGGGCTAAGATCGCTATCGATCCAGGACATTTTGGTGGTGAGTATGCAGAATTAGAAGAGCGCTTTATTGATATGAAAGTATATGAGAATGGAAAGGCGTCTCATCCTGTTCGTTTTAACGAAGGGACTTTGACTTTGCTTACCGCACTTGTTTTAAAAGATAGGCTGGAGAAGGAAGGGGCCGTTGTTTTTTTGACAAAAGATCAAATTGGGAAAGGGGTTTATAGAGAAGATTTTTTTACATGGATGCAAAGTCATCGTGAATTTTGGAATACGAGCATGACCATTCCTCAAATTTTCCGCACATTTTATAATCCACTTGATTTGCTAGCTAGAGCTGAAAGGATCAACCAGTTTAGACCTGATGTAACAATCATTATCCATTATAACGCTGATGATGCAAGAGATCCTGCGACGCTAAGGACTGGGCCTTCAAATGAAAACTACAACATGGTGTTCATACCAGGGGCATTTTCTAAGACAGAGCTTGCTAAAGAAGAGAATCGTTATGAGTTTCTACGCCTCCTTGTTACAACGGATGAAGAAAATTCTGAAAGACTGAGCACGCTTATTTTAAGAGAGTTTGTACAAGTCTTAGATGTTCCTGCTGTGACCCAGTACAATGCAGCTCCTTACTTACACCGAGTGTGCCTCAAATTAAATGAAGGAGTTTATGCACGTAACCTTTGTTTGACACGTATGGTTCATGGCCCTCTTTGTTATGGAGAGACCTTGCTACAAAATAATAATAAAGAAAGCCTAAAACTTGCCAAAAATGATGCTGAAATTCGAGGAATTTCGTGCCCAAGTCGTGTAATAGAAGTTGCGGAAGGTTATTTTCTTGGGATCAAGAAGTATTTTGAAACGCAGTAGTTGAGATATGGTAAACTATCTTGTTCATAAAAGTTCTCTTCAGGGGGAAATTGTCATTCCTCCATCGAAGTCGCATACACTTCGAGCGGTTTTGTTTGGAGCCTTAGCAAATGGGGTTACAGTCATTCATAACCCGCTTTTTTCTCCTGATACTTTTGCGATGATAGATGCCTGTAGATCTTTAGGCGCTTTAATTGAAGTTTTAGATGGTCGTATCGAAATTACAGGAGTAGACGGAAAGATTACAGGAGCGGAAAATGTAATCGATGCTGGAAATTCCGGACTTGTCTTGCGAATGATCTCAGCTGTAGCAGCGCTTGGGACGCAGCCTATTGTGATCACAGGAGACCACTCTATTCGTCATAGGAGAGAGATGATGCCTATGATAGAGGCTTTATCAGAGATGGGTGTCAAAGCGATCTCTACGAAAGGAGATGGATATGCTCCTTTGATTATAGAAGGTCCGATGCAAAAAGATGTAGTACACGTTTTGGGGGAAGATTCCCAGTTTGTGTCTTCTCTTCTGATCGCCTCTTTATTTGCTCCTTTCCCTACAGAAATTTTTGTAGAAAATCCAGGAGAAAAACCTTGGGTTTCTCTCACGCTCGATTGGTTTCGTCGTCTCGGAATTCCTTATGAGATGCAGGATTTCACAACATACAAAATTTCTGGGAATGTTTCCTACTCAGGCTTTACATATACAGTTCCTGGAGATTTTAGTTCAGCTGCTTTTCCTATTGCTGCAGCTCTTGTAAGCGGCTCCGAACTTACAATCCATAATCTGCAGATACAAGATTGCCAAGGAGATAAAGAGCTCATTGAAGTTTTCAAGAAGATGGGGGCCCTTATTGACATTGATGAAAAAGAAAATACGATCTTTGTAAAAAAGGGGGCGTCTTTAGAAGGTATAGAAGTTGATATCAATGATTTTATCGATAGTATTACTATACTTGCTGTAGTTGGGTGTTTTGCAAAGGGGACAACACGAATTAAAAACGCGGCAGTTGGGCGAGGAAAAGAGTGTGATCGGATCCAATCGATTGTTTCCGAGCTTACAAAGATGGGAGCGAAGATCTGTGAGAGTCCAGATGGGCTCATAGTAGAGAAATCTTCTCTCCACGGAGGAGAAGTATTTTCCTATTACGATCATCGGATGGCAATGTCTTTAGCAGTAGCAGGTATGGGAAGCGAAGGGAGTACGAAGATCATCTCGAGTGAATGCGTTAAAAAGACATATCCCTCTTTTTTACGAGATTTTCAAAACCTTGGTGCAAAAATGGAGGAAGTATGACACTTATTTTATGTGGATTTCCCTTTTCTGGGAAAAGCTTCTTTGGTGAACTCGTGGCAAAAGAGTTGGATTTGCCTTTCATCGATACAGACCTTGTACTTGAAAAATTGTATTTTGAACAAATTGGAGTCCGTCTCTCTTGTAGGCAGATTTTTCATAAGGAAGGAGAGGAGTTTTTTCGAGATCTGGAACATAGAGCAATTGATACGCTCCCAAAAAATGAAAGATATGTGGTCGCATTAGGAGGCGGAGCACTAGAGAATAGCCATGCTTGCGATATACTAAAAAATCTGGGGACAATGGTGTATATAAAAGCTTCTAAAGAGCTACTGCTTCAGCGCATCCTAGAGACAGGTGAAATCCCAGCCTATCTCGATCCAAATGATCTTTCCCTTTCTTTTGAAAGCCTATATGAAAAAAGAAGCCGTTTATATGAAGAAAGTGCTCATTTTATTGTGGTTCCGGAAACGTGTTCACTAGAAACTACAATCGAATCTCTTTGTTTTCTTAGCTCTCCTGAAGGAAAGACCTATGGCGAGTAACTCCTTCGGTTCGATTTTTCGTATGACAACCTGGGGAGAGTCTCATGGGAAAGCAATCGGTGTCACCATTGATGGATGCCCTGCAGGTCTTGCAATTTCAGAAGAAGAAATCAGAGAGGCTCTAGTTAGACGCCGCCCAGGAAATAATAGCTATACTTCTCCTAGAAAAGAAGAAGATAAAGCAGAAATTCTATCCGGTGTTTTTTAAGGGAAGACAACAGGAGCTCCCATTTTAATTCTGATCGCGAATAAAGATGTAGATTCGAGCTCGTACGAACCGATAAAGGATTTACTCCGTCCAGGACATGCCAATTTCACCTATCTGGAAAAATATGGAATTTTTGATTACCGTGGCGGAGGAAGAGCTTCGGGGAGAGAGACGGCATGTAGGGTAGCAGCTGGGGCTGTTGCTAAAAAACTTGTCGAATTTTATGGAATAGAGACCATTGCCTATCTGAAGCAAATTGGAAAAATAAGTGCTACGTCTTATTCTTTTTCCGACATGGAGCAGCTCCGAAGAAATGTGTATAGCAGTCCGCTGTTTTGTCCAGATGAAATGATAGCAAAGCAAATGATGACCTATATTCAAGAGATTTTAGAGGAAGGGGATTCGATTGGGGGCGTTGTAGAATTTGTCGCAACAAATTTGCCAGTAGGACTTGGTGATCCTATCTATGATAAGCTGCCTGCTGCTCTTGCAAAGGCTATGATGAGCCTTCCTGCTACAAAAGCTTTTGAAATCGGCTCTGGATTTGCTGCTTGTATGATGAAAGGCTCTGAGCACAATGATGAATTTTGTAAGGAAGGCGATCAGATTACCATGAAGACAAATCATAGTGGAGGGGTTCTGGGCGGAATTTCTACAGGGCTTCCTTTAGTGGGAAGAGTTGGATTTAAACCACCTTCGAGCATTAGAAAAATGCAAAAGACTGTGACAACCACAGGTGTGGAAACCACGTTTTCTATTTCTGAAACCGGGCGCCATGATCCAACCGTTGCAATTCGAGCTGCCCCAGTTGTCGAAGCCATGCTTTCCTTGGTTCTTGCAGATGCCATACTCATGCAAAAAAGCGCTAAGTTATGAAAAGTCATATTCCAATTTTATCCTCTCTTTTTTCTTATGATGTGATAATTGGGGAAGGCCTTTTGTCATCATCTGAGACACTTAAAAAATATGTGACTCCGCTCTCATCTTGTTTTGCAATTATTACAGATTCAGTAGTAGGGCCTCTCTACGCTGAACAACTTGCGGAGATACTTCATAGTTTAGGATTTGTAGCAAAAATATTTACTTTCCCTTCTGGTGAGAAATTCAAAACAAGAGAGACCAAAGAACTTCTTGAAGATCAAATGCTAGAAAGCGGATTTGGAAGTGACTCTTGTGTGATTGCTTTAGGTGGGGGGGTTGTATCGGATGTAGCTGGATTTTTGGCTTCCACCTACTCTCGAGGTATACCGTGGATTATCATCCCAACTTCTCTTTTATCTATGGTAGATGCAAGTATTGGAGGAAAGTGCGGCGTCAACACTCCTTTTGGGAAAAACTTAGTTGGGAGCGTATATCATCCTAAAGCCGTGTTGATGGACCTAAATATGTTGCTCACACTTCCTATATTAGAGTATAAGATGGGGATTGTAGAGATGATCAAACATGGCCTCATTGCGCAAGAGGAGTATTTTTCCTTTTTCGAAAAAAATGTAAAAAAACTTCTTCAAAAAGAGAGAGAACCTCTTGAGGAAGCTATTTACAAAAGCGTATATATAAAAGCTCTCATTGTCCAAAAAGAAGAAAAAGAAAAAGGAATCAGAAATCTTCTTAATTTTGGACATACGATAGGTCATGCTTTGGAAACAGTAACTCGAAATCATCTTTCTCATGGGCTCGCTGTTGCCATGGGAATCATTGCAGAGGGCTATATAGCAACAAGGTGCGCTTCTTTGTCTGTGGAATCTCTAGAAAGGATCATTCGGATCTTTATAGAATATGAATTAGACATCTTTGGGACTCATTCCTATTCTCTTAAAGAGATTATTCAAGTAATGAAGTATGACAAAAAATCAAAGTCCCAAGTTCCACAATTCGTCATGATAGATAAAATAGGAAAGAGCTTGGCCTTTGAAGGAAATTATTGCACACCTGTAGATAACGGGATTATTTCAAATGCGCTAGAATGGATGTTTGCAAAACTTGAAAATGAAGCTTTACTTTGAGGATATCATGGAAATTATTGAAAAGATGTTTTCCAATGCATTTTATGCAGCGAATTATGAAGTCATTTATCAAGAGATCTCCTCCTCATCAAGAGAGGGATTTTTTCCTCTTTTACAAATGCTATTAGAACCAAAGTATCGTATGCTTGCCCTTACAACAGGGATTCCTATTTCAGATATAGCTATTTTGCTGCAGGAAGATACTGAGGTGGTAAAAGAGAAGTTGCGACCTTTCCAAGAAAATGGATGGATTTCTCTTCGAGAAGACCTTATTTCCCTTAAAGGACCTCAAAGCCTTCTTATGAAAAACTCCGATTTCGCAAGTTTTTATAAAAAATTTTCTTTAGGTGAGTTGTCTACAGAGCAAATCCATCCTATGACAAAGGATGTAAGTGTTGTTATGCATCAAAATACGACCCTCGGACTTTCTACACTTTTTCAAGTCGATAAGGAAGTCCTTTCCTATCTGGAAATTTTTCAAGAAAAGTATAAAGACTTGCTTGTTGAAAGATTTGCAAGCGGCCTACTCAGAAATGGAAGGATATTTTTAGTTGGGTCAGGATCAAGCGGACGTATTGGGATCGATGTGGCTGCAAAGTGGACGCTTCTTTGTTCACATCCTCAGATGAGCGGCTTTAGGCAATCTGTTGTCGGAGTCATCGCAGGAGGAGATGCAGCCTTTGTAAGAGCTAGAGAAAATGTGGAAGATTCCGTTGAGGCGGGATCTAGAGCATTGGAAGAGTTGTCATTACAGCCTAGTGATGTGGTGATGCTTCTTTCTGCGAGCGGCTCCTCTAGTTTTAATATTGGTGCCGGAGAATTTGCTGCCAAGATGGGTTGCGATGTAGTTTATATGTATAATAGCTCTAGCATTCCTGAGAGGACACAAAACTTGATTGAAAAATACAAAGTAACTCCCATGATAATCGACCTTGGAGCTCAGGCGATTACTGGATCGACAAGGCTGCAAGCTGCAAGTTTTGCTGAGATGGCTTTGGGTATGGTGATGCTTACATTATATTATCTTCTGCAGGATCAAGATCTTCCTAAAGAAGATGATCTGCTCTCATTAATCAAAATGGCAAACGATAAATTAACATATTTTCTGCCACAAATTGCAAAAATTGTAGAGCTCGAGCATGGGATATTTTCGGATCCAAATGCAAATTTTAGGCAGCTTAGAGATTTTAGTTCTCAAGGGTATGTCACATTCCTTGCAGAAGAGGACTCTCTCCGCGAGATTATGATCGACACTTCTGAATGCGCTCCTACGTTTTGCACAAACCCTCCGAGATATTCTGACGAACTAGAAAATTTGGGAAAGAAAAAGGCGGAATTTCAAGCTTTTTTACTCGGTGAAAAAGATAATAGAGTCGCTTGGAAAAAACTTCTTGGAAGAGATGTTAGTAAACAAGAAGAAAATCTCTTGTCAGTGGCCCAGTATGAAGAGGGAGCTGCTTCTTTTGCAAAGAGGCCTGTTTCATCTGGAAACTGTGTGATTTTTGTTGCCAAAGCAACTCATTTAAAAGAAAATCCTTCTGCCCATTTTATTGAAGAGCTTACAAGTTGTAAAAGGGCTGGCGCTAAAGTAGCTCTTCTTGTCATTTCAAGTAGAAGTAAAGAGCGTTTAGTAAAATGGGAAGAATGTGCAGAACTTTGCGATATGGCAATTATAGCTGCAGGGATCCAATCCGACAGAGCAGGCTTCACCCACACCCTGTTTTTAAAACAAGCGCTCAATCTTATTTCAAATGGCTCCATGATTCTCATGAATAAAACCTTTGGAAACCAGATGATAGATGTAAGTGTATCTAATAATAAACTGATTGATAGAGCTGTACGTTTTGTAAAGGAGATTTACCATTTTTACACTGGAAAAGAACTTTTATACGAGACCGTTTATCACTACATCATCCATTGTCATGAAAAAAAGAAAGAATGGGAAGAACGGGGACAAGCCTCAGCTTCTCCAATCAAAATTGCCCTTGCCATGATACAGAAGGGATGGGATTTTGAGAAATCTGCTAAATTTATGAAGCAAAATGAAGAAAACATAGAAAAGCTATTCTCATCAAATTCTTTATTATAAGAGTTTCTGTTGCCATCAAAGTACGCTATCTTGTAAAAATCGACTTGTAAAAAAGATTTTATAAATTGACTTGGGTGCACACTTTTTTACTACACATTTTAGCTAGGTAAAACACAATGCTTTACATTTTTATAGCTTTATTAGCTGCCATTCCCGGTTTTCTCTTTGGTTTCGATGCGGGGATTATTTCAGGAACCTTGCAGGCGATCAAACTAGAGTTTCAATTAAGCCATTTAGAATCGGGGCTTTTAGTAGGAATATTCCCAATTGGAGCATTAATAGC
>DAIEPN010000037.1 GCA_027348355.1 Chlamydiota bacterium
ATCGATAAAGTTTTTTCTTCTTGCGATACTTTATTTCCTCTAGGACAAGTGTAAGAGATTTTGATACGAACTGTTCGATCTTTGTCGTCTAAAGCAAGGGTTTGCTCGTCTTGAGACCCTAACTGTAAACAAAAAAAGTTGTTTGCTTCGTCAGGTAAAAAACGAATAGAAAATGTGTTGTTGTCTAAACTTGCAAGAGTATAGTCCGTCTTCAGTTCTTTTTTTGGATCTTCTGCAGAAGAGATTTCTAAGTATATTTTTGCAAAAAGATTTTCTTTGTCTAGATCGGATAAAATTCGAAAGTCTCCTTGAACAGAAGGACGAGGAAAAGCTTTCCAAGACCCATACTGTTTTTTAAGTATAGTTCGATGAACTCCAACATCTTGAAAAGCAATGCCCTGCTTTCTCAACTCTTCTTCTACAAAACGAACAAAAAGTACTCCTGCCGAATCGTCTCCATCTGGCCCGATATGACGTAAAATGTTTTCATCGTTTTGTAAATAGCGCAAAACAAAACTGTCTGCACTTGCATACTCTTCAGGCAATAATGCATATACATTTTCCCCTTTGAAAATTTCCATTTCTTTCATCCATGGAAAAAAAGAAATCCATTCTTTTCCATCAAAAAAACGAACACAAGGGTATTTAAGAAAAACCTCTTCTTCAGAAACCTCCACACCTAGCATATTTTCTACAAAATCTTTGGGGAGTATGCAATGAGCCCCTTCCGCATAATCAGCTTGGTACCCAGCTATCCGCAAAAGATGAACTAAAAGCATACACTGCTCCCAAGGAGAACCTTGCTTTTCTAAAAAGACGGCATTCACGCTTCGATGGATCGATGGAGGAAGAAAAACCCCCTTTTCTCTCTGCAAAAAAGGATCCACTAGTTCAATTTCGTTATGGACATATTGGATAAGCGCCAAGGGATCTTTTTTCTTCTGCTTCACAAAATCAACAAGAAGCGGAAAAGAAATTCCCTCCTTTGATACATCTTCTTTCTTACTTTGATCACTTATTACTGCATTCGTATCGTTTTCTTCTTTTTTCAAAGATAGGTCATCTTTTTCTAGGATTGATAATGGCCATGGTCTAGGTTGGAAAAAGGACTTATTTCTTCTACTTAAATCAAGGGTCTTTCGGTCTTTATTTCCTGTAATATCCGTTAAACGCCTCAAATCCTGTTCTCTCTCAAATAAATACATTTTTCCTTGCAAGGAAAGAAGTTCTTTTGGATCCATCTCATTGCATTGCACAAGCTGGTCTACAATCGGAATCATCTGCTTTTGTAAATCAAAAGAATGTCGTATAAGGTTTTTCTCTTCTGCTGATTTCTTCTCTTCTTGAAGGAGTATTAACTTGTTTTTCAGAAGTTTTATTTCCTCTTCCACCACTTTAGGACGTTCTTTAGCGGCGTTTTGGCATCTTTTTTCACAGTTTTGCAAATCTGTAATTGTGCTACGTAAAAATTCTTTTTCTTTATCAACTGAAAAAGGGGTCAGAACATTCAGAGCTTTTTCACAGTTTGTAGCCGCCTCCCTATAGAGTTTTTCCGCATCATTGAGATTTTTGATCACCGGCTCTAATTCTTGAATAGGTCTTGGGAAACTTTCTTTTTGACGGGCTTCCGTGGCCTGCTTGTTTACATTTTGAAAAATAGCAATAACAGCTTCTATTGCGATGTCTTGCGCGATATTGTGTTTTAAAGATTGATAGTTGCTTAAATGATTTTGTAGATCCTGCCTAAACCCTTCTAGACCTTTTTGATAAGTTTGATCTCCTATAGTAGCAGCTTCGCTTTTCCATTGATCACAGAAATTAATCGTATTGTCTATTGCATTCATAGCCTCTTCCAATACACTCTTTTTGGCATTTCCGGTGATCTTTTTGGACGCTTCAAATTTCGCGGTCGCCTCCCCATACCATTTATTTATTTCTGTACTTTTTGCTTGATTTAGTAAGTATAAGGCATAATTCCATCTTGCAATATCTATTCTGACAAACCCATTAAGAAATTCATCTTTTAAATTTTTACTTTTTTCTAATATCTTCCTACATGTACTACAGCAAGGATGTCCAATCTTATCTATAGCTTTATCTACATGTTTCATTCCTCTTTGACAACAAAACACCGCGTTATTAAGAATACCGTCAGTTTGTGATTTTTCATGGGGGTGAAGTTTACTCAATTGTTCAAATCTAAAATCTAGATTACCCTTCTCTTTTTTTCCCTCTTCGTAAAGATATTTACATTCCATCTCTAATTGACCCTGAACTGCATAAGTGAAAGCAGGGATTAGAAAAAGACACAGTAGAAAAGCGCGTATATATTTCATACAAACTCTTGTTTTAGGAACGTTGATTGTAAGTTTTATGTAAAGATTTGTACCATTACGTGAATCGGATTGTCAAGAGTTACACAATTCTCAGGTTCTTCAAAGAAGGGATTCCTATATTAGTTTTTACTTTTGTATTTTTTTTCGTACCACTCCAAGGCTATTATCATTCATTTGGCCATCTCTTAAAGCTATCTGGATGGTATCCACAGGATTGCTTTCCCTATTTATTGTACGAAGTTTTACAGATTCTCTTTGTTTTCCTTTTATGTTCGTCCTAGATAAAAAATATACTTCAGATGGTACCAATACTAAGAAGAAAAATAAGCAGCCGAACATCAAAGAATGGATGAGATCTCATCTTTGAAAACAAAGGACCGAATAGGAAAGCAGCAATTCCAGCTGGATCACAACCTGTTAAAAAAGAACAAGTTGAAAATGCATCATTCGTGAATTCTTGGCGGATTTTTCCATCAAAAACACCTGAGTCATCCATGGGATTACTGAGCGATTCACCTATGAGCCGATCGGATGGACTTAGCACTACATCACCAGAAGTGCCAGCGGGAATTGCTGATAGGAAAGTCAGGCTGCTTACGAAAGCCTTTCTATTATGTGACTTTTAAACAATGTTTTTAGTATAATGTACTGAAAACAAAAGATGCAAATTTTAAGAGCATTAACTTCAGAGAATAACACCATATGAACAACAAGATTTCACTTTTCCCTCTTATCCTACTAATCGTAGCAGCCATTGACAGCATTAGAACTTTGCCGACAACTGCATTTTTTGGTAGTTCTCTAATATTTCTTTACCTGCTCTCTTCGATTGTTTTTTTGATCCCTGTTGCTTTTATTTCCGCAGAGTTTTCATCTCGTTTTCCGGAACAAGGAGGCATATTTCATTGGGTACGTCATGCATTCGGAGATCGAACCGGTTTATTAGCTGTATGGC
>DAIEPN010000039.1 GCA_027348355.1 Chlamydiota bacterium
TTTTACGCACTATTGATTCTTTGTGGAAAATGGAAAGACAAAACCACAACGCACAAAAAATTGCAGAAGAAGCTGGTAAGCTCTACGATAAATTTGCCGATCTTCTCCTTGATATCGTGAAACTCGGAGATCACCTTAGAAGAGTAGATGTCTCCTACCATGATGTAGTAAATAAGATCCAAGGCGGGAGAGGAAATCTTTTAAAAAGAATGGAAGATCTCAAAGCTTTGGGGCTAAAGACAACAAGGCAGATCGCTGTCAAGGAATTTGAAGAGGTAGGGAAGCTTCCGGAGTAATCTTACTACGGAAGCTTCTTCTGTATATTCATCAATTTTATCTATCCTCACCCATTTAAGATCTAATGATTCTGAAGACATTGTATAGTTATCATGACTTGCAATAATGAGATACCTCGCGTCATAATGTAGATGAGCAGGTTCTTTGCTATTTGCCTTGATCTCATGAATATCATAGTCAAAGGGAATTTGAGAAGGGAGATGCAGATCATCTATCCCGGACTCTTCTTGAGCTTCTTTGTACGCTACTTCATGCAGATTTGGATTCCCATCAGCATGACCTCCTAGCTGTACCCACATTTTTAGTTTAGCGTGGAAGCTTAAGAGTATTTTTTTTCTATCTTGCGATATTACAACACCGGACGCTGTAATATGACCTGGCAGCTGGGATCTGTGTAAACAGTTTGGGTGGTGTTTTACATACTCTGCAAAAGCATCGATTACATCTAATTGTTCTTTAAAAGGAGAGAAAATTTCTTTTTCTTTTGAGAAGAACAGGTCCTTGTGTTCTTGGATTGCTGATAAAATAGGCTCTTGCATCATTTTCTACCTGATTTACATAAAATATACATAAATCAAGACAGAAAATAAATCTCATTTATTTTTTTGGTTTATCTCCAACAAAGTCACGCATGATAATATGTACGATTCCATAGAGATAATTTCTAGGCTCAGCAATAAATCCAAGGGCTGGTTGAATCTTAGCTTTAATAATTGGATGGACGCGGTCTGCTATGGGAGATAGCCATGTTGCTGAAGGGCTAAAATTCCAAATCCTCGGAGCTACTAGGCTGTCTTTTAAGACCTCAATCTGACTCAGAACCTTTCTACATGCAGTAACTTGCAATTTGATTTCTTGGAATGAATTTTTGATTTCATCATCATTATGGCTTTGAGATTCTTCTACAACCTGGACTAGCTCTTGCCTTTTTCTTTCAAGTTGGCCCATGGTTTCTTTATATGTATGTGTATAGGTATCTTTTAAGCGTGTAACAAGAGCTGTATACTCAGATTGGTTCGTAGCGAAATCTTCTTTCTTGCTTGAGGTAATCTTATCCAGTGCAGTAAGTAGTGAATTTCTATCTACTTCACTCGATATTTTGGCTATAGATGTAGCAATGAGGTTTCTTTTTCGTGTAACTTGGTCGAACAAAACATAAGATGTTAATGTATGCTCTTTTTGCTTAATTAACGTAGAGACAGTAGAATTTGTAGGCATTAGTATTTGTAGGATATCGAGATCTTCTTTTTGATTGAGAACTTTGCTTAGTAACTCTTGGAATTCAGTTAAAGGTGTAATATTCAATTCTAATACTCCAAAAAGAAAAACAATCGCTTGTCGGGTAGTTTCTATTACGCTTCCGATAGAAGTCGCTGTAGCCTGTTCTTGATTGATTCTAGCTGTGATGTGCCCTAAAGTGCGTAATGCCTGGGGAATTTGCTCTTTTTTAACTAATAGAAATTTGAAGTTTCTTTGGATGGATTCAATTCCTAATATAGCCTGTACAATGGGATCTCCTTCTAGAATCGCTTTTAACCTATTTTGATAACGATGTAAAAGACTTCTGCTTGCAGGATTAAGATACGCTGTTCTTTCTTGAACCGTAGCTTGTTCAGTAAGAGCACTATCAAGATGGATGATTCGTTGAGGAAAACCTAAAAGGGCTTGAGCCAACGTGTTTAGAGATTCGGAAGATAATTCGTTGATTTCCTCAATTATTTGAAAGATATCTCTAGTATCATCTAGAAACGTTTGAGTACATGCTTTTAAAGCATCAACAAATTTAGGCATGATCACATTTGTTTTTGTAATTTTTCCTTCCAGGTTTTCTTGGATTGTTTTCGTAATGGCTACGTCCAAAAGTTGATCAACCTCTGTATCAAGCTGTCTCTTTACATTGCCTTTTTCATCTTCAGAGACTCTTCTTGCTGTGGTGATCGTATCGTTAAACGCCTTAGTTACATTGAAGGCAAGGTCGGTCAAGGGAGCTCTTCTCAAAAGGGTGTCAATTGCGTTTGCAAGGCTTGTAATTGTAGATTGGATTAACAATTCCTCGTTGATAATAAAGTTAGAGATAAAAGAGGATAAGGGATTGAAACCTATAATTCGATCGTAAAGAGCAGGTTTTTTCTTAAGTTCATCAGGAGAAGGCGCTCGGCTTTTTTCAAAAACTTTAAAAAGAAGCCTAACAAAATTTTCTAAGCCACGTTTTTGAATATCTGAAAGTGGGGGAGGGGAAAGCTTGATTTCAGAAGGCATAACAATAGGTTTGCTTAAAGAAGTTCTAAGGTCTTTAAGTAAGTTGCGAACAACAGTATTTATTGCATGGGTAGAGGAATTTGTACGTTGATGTAAAAATTTGTCGAGAAAAGAGTTGTTTTGTAACGTACTTTGTATTCCGTATTGGAAAAGGTTATTTAGAACCTTTTCTGGAAGATAAAGAATCACACCAGTTAGCAGTGATAGGAGAGTTGTAATAGCAGAAATCACTATGTTGAACCGGGCTAAGTATGAGCCCGGTGGCAGACGGAGATGTTCAAGTTTTGTGTGGATCACTTTACTCAAACTTAAAGAAGGATTGTACCTACGGATAATTGCTTTTGTAAATGCATTGTATAGTTCGGAAGAGCTGTAACCACCATTTTTATCTGGTGCAGTCACACCCTCTTTTATGAGCTCGTCAAGAGTACCTCTTTGATCATCTTTTACAATACTATCATATACCCCATCCAGCACGCTAAAGTATCTTTCTAGGTGTTTAATGACATAACTTTTAAGAAATGCGAAACGATCCTTTTCATTTTTATCTAAAAATTCCTGCAGTTCCTTTCCAATTTGACTTTTAAAATCATCAAATAGATAGAAGGCTATGGGTTGTAAAAAATAAAATGCTGTTTTGACGATTTCCTTGCCGACAGTAAGTGTAAATCGGTTGATTGAAAAGGGAAGAGAAGAGAGTTCGTCAATTTTATTACAAAAAATTAAATACAGTTTTGTTTGGACCTCTTGAGAAGACAATTCTTGTTCTATTCCCCTAGGGGTCATTTTCTTTGCATTGGCAGCTTCTAATAAAGCAAAATAGAATGAGTCATCATCTGGTTTAGAGCCGCAAAGGATCTCATAGGTAATTTTCATAGAGACATAGTAACTTAAGTTAGCGACTAATTTATTTACTTCATTAGGAAGAAGAGTTGCCTTATCAATTGCAGGTTGAGCAGGAGGAATTGCAGGTCTAAATATATCGATTGAGATAGGTCTAGTACTTGTGCTTCTGCTTGTAATGAGAGATAGAGGATTGAAACCCAAGACATTGAATTGATATTGTAATAGGCTTCTTTGTACTAATGAAAATATCGTTGTAGGGTGACGCAGAGCGGAAAAGAAAACTGATGAATAAGAGTGTGTTTTTTTCTCATTAGTACTCTGGTTTATTCCTGTGTGAGTAGGCTCACTTGTAGATCCTGAAGAGCTTGATATCGATCCTGTTCTCATTGTCATAATTTTCTCTATGTAAAATAGTTATTATTGCCGAAAATTTTATATTATTTTTTTCTTTTATTTCAATGTTTATAAATGCTTGTGATATGAATTTGAATAATTAATTCGAGTTTTTATTTAGTTAAGATTTCTTTATGATTAAAATTAATATACAAAAATAAAGATGCAAAATTGACTCGTAAATAGGGTCAAATGACCTATTTACGAGCAAATTGAAAGATTAGCTAGATTGAAAAAATACTTTCTTCTTTCTATTAGCTTGAGGTGGGGAAAGAGGAAACCTGTACGAGGAGATCCATCAACGATTCGGAAATTTTTGCACTATCCGCAGAAATTTCTGCGGCTTTTGTATTCACTGCTAGAAGCGCTTGTTGAAACTCTTGTATTTGTCTTTCTAAGATCGTAATTTTCTCTAGTTGTTCCTTTGATAAAGGTTGAGTGGGATTGAGTTTGGATATTATGTCCCATTCATCAATAGGTTGAGAGGCTGCGTCATTATGATCTACTTCCTCAAAGTCATTATCTATATTTAATTTTGTCCTGGTTTCTGCTGAGCCCCCAGCTATATCTCCATCCATGATTATCGAAGCTCCAAGGGGAGAATCATCAGGTGGGATTTCCTTGATAGTTTTAAGCATTGCAGCACGTTTTATTTCGAGTTGTTCACTGTCATCCTTAAAGCTTGCGACATTTGTTTCAAATTGTTGAAGTTGTTCTCTCAATATTTCTAATTGTTTTCCTGCATCTATTTCTATTGAAGGAGTTGACTTGGAGCTAGGGGACCAATTTGATACAGCATTTGCAACAACTTCAAAGAAGCTTCTTACTCTATTAGACGATGTATTGATACTAAGTGAGCGAGTTTTAAGTAGGCCATTTTCTGTTTGTAGCTTCTGAATTTGACTTCTTAATTCAGTAATTTGACTTTCTCCTTCTTGTCGTAGAGTTTGTAATCTAAGGTATGAGAAAGTGGAGAGCAGTGTAAAAAAGCCAGCTCCAATGGCTAAGCTATTTTTTCCTGCAAGTTTTGCAATTGCGGCTCCAGCAATAGAGAGTACTCCTCCCCCAATGGTGGATCTTTCTAATAGCTGAAATTCCCTATCTGCTGGACTTGGTATCAGAGAATTGGACGTTGATACGGAGCTAGCCGCAATAGCTGATTGAGCAGACGGAATTTCAAGCCTTTTTTCTCCATGTTTTGTGTCATCTGATTGTCCTGTAGCCTGTGTAACTTGAGGTGAGCCTAGGAATGTCTTATAAATTGCTGAAAACATGATGATACCTTATCTAGTGGGGTTGTTGAGGATGCTTCTTAGGAAAAAATCAATTTTTCGCTTTCACAAAAGAAGTTTTGATAAATTTTCAAAAATTAAGTGTAGAGTATAAGAAATAAGATCATTTTTTTAAATTTCTTTTTCTTAACATTTTCTTGTTTTTTTTAGGAGGAGAGACATAAGTTTAAAATGGTATAATAGTTTACGTGACTTGCAAGGCTTGTGATGGTTTTGAGATATTGGTCTCTGGTAAAAATTGCATTAAAGCTTGGATAAGTCCAGTGTTTCGCTTTTTGACTTCTTCATTTTTTACCCCGATGGCCAAGGCTTTTTTCGATCCTAACAGAATGACTAATCTTTTTCCTCTTGTAACTCCAGTGTAAATTAAGTTGCGGTGTAGCAGCTTAAAATGAGAAATGTGAATGGGAATAATAATGCATGGACATTCACTACCTTGGTATTTGTGGATTGAGACGGCGTAGGCTAAGGTAAGTTCATCGAGCTCGGTAAAGTCATAAGTAACGGTTTTCCCATCGAATAGGACTTGTAATTCTTGTTCTGTCATATCTAACGTTATGATTTTTCCTACGTCACCGTTGTAAACATGTTTTTGGTAGTTGTTGCGAATCTGCATGACCTTATCACCTACATGAAAAGCTTGTCCCATGCGAAGGAGGGGAGCCATACTTGGATTTAATTCTTTTTGTAAGAGCATATTGAGATTTTCGCATCCAATTACTCCTCGTTTCATGGGTGAGAGAACTTGAATATCATCAAACCTGTGGAACCTATAGTTTTTGGTAAGACGATTTTTTACGAGTTCTACGATAGCCCCTGCAATTTCTTCAGGAGTCTCTTTTTCAATAAAGATAAAATCATTTTTAGGTGCGTAGGAAATGTCTGGAAATTCGCCTTGGTTGATCCTATGTGCATTGGTGATAATGCGCGAACCTGCTGCTTGGCGAAAGATCTGTTTAAGCTGTGTGACACCGATCCTTTCTGAAGAAATCATATCTTTTAAAACATTTCCGGGCCCTACGCTTGGAAGCTGATCTATATCGCCGATAAAGATCACTCTTGCTGAATTGGGGATTGCTTTAAGCAGATGATACATGAGCTGTGTATCGATCATACTTGACTCATCTACAATCAAAAGATCGCAAACTAAGGGGTTTTCCCTATTTCTTTTAAAACCGCCGGCTTGGAAATTCATCTCAAGAAGACTATGGATTGTAAATGCTTTTTTCCTTGTGATCTCAGTCATTCTTTTGGCAGCTCTACCTGTCGGCGCTGCGAGAAGAATTTTATCAGTGAGCTTTTCTGTGATGGCAAGAATTGCTTTCGTGATCGTGCTTTTTCCAGTACCTGGTCCTCCTGTGATGATATGCTGCTTTTTAAGAAGGGATTCCTGTACAGCAATCTTTTGTTCAGGAGCTAGTTGTATAGAGAGTTTTTGTTGTACCCATTCAATTGCTTTTTCCAGATGAACAGTTCTCAGCTGTGATGGATATTGATTTAAACGAGCAATTTCTCTCGCAATCCCAATTTCGCAAAGATATAAAGGCTTTACCCAAAGCATCTCCTCTTGTAGCACCACATCTCCTTGCTCGGTGAGCTCTTTGATAGCATCTTCCACTTTAGAAGAGGAAAGATTGAGAAGAGTTGCGATCTCTTGCAATATATCAGCTTTGGGATAGCATACATGGCCTTCATTGCTCACTTCCCAAAGCATATGTTCAATAGCTGCTTTGATGCGAATAGGAGAGTCTAGAGGGATCCCTAAACTGTTTGCGATCTTGTCAGCTGTTTTAAAACCAATACCAAAGATTTCTTTGGCAAGTGCATAAGGGTTGCTTTGCACTTTTTCAATACTTTTATCTCCATAGGTTTTATAGATTTTCTGTGCATAAGCTGGGCTTACTTGATGTGAGCGCAAAAAGATCATTACAGATCTAATGGACTTTTGAAGGTCCCAACAAGAAATAATTTTTTCTACTCGCTTATCGCCAATACCGGGGACTTCTAAAAGCCTATGGGGGGTTTCGTCGATGATATCAAGAGTTTTAAGACCAAATTGCTTTACGATTTTTTCGGCATAAGCAGGGCCTATTCCTTTAATGAGGCCGGATTCTAAATATTTTTGTATGCCCACAACATCAGAAGGAGCTGTTGTCACAAATTCGCTGACTTCGAATTGTTTTCCATAGTGGGGATGGGTCTTCCATGCGCCTTTGCACGAGATCGTTTCTCCCGGTTGGATAGATGGCATATAGCCAACAATACAGGTGAGGTCGACCTTTTTAGGTTCCTTCAACCTTGCAACCGTGAATCCCTTTTCCTCTTCGGAAAAGACGATGCTCTCTATATAGCCGTAGATTTGTTCCATGAAAATATTTTTTTGGTTTTCTAGGAAGAATAGACTTCTGAAAGATTTTTCGCAAATTAGTTGCTTTTAAAAAAAGGTTTTTTTAAGATTTTGACTCTATTCCGGGTTAGCTCAGCGGTAGAGCAGTGGACTGTTAATCCATTGGTCGCAAGTTCGAATCTTGCACCCGGAGTTTTTTTTAAGCCTCTCATTCTGAGAGGCTTTTTTATTTCTATAGTTTCAAGTGAGTTTATTTTTCTTATTCAAGGTGCTTGCGGTTGCTTATTTATTTGTGTTTTGATACGATTAAGTTATTGAACCGAGAAGTTAAACATCTCGAATTGGATATTTTATGGACGTAAGTACATTAAATGGGGCTTTGGAGGTCTTGGGATCGTATTTGTTAAATAAGGGATTAAAATATGAAGTCGTAGCAATTGGTGGAGGGGCCTTATTGCTGTTGGGGTGCGTAATTAGACCTACAAAAGACTTGGATTTAGTCGCGCTAATAGATGGGAACGAGCTTATTTCTGCCCGTCCTTTGCCAGCTCCGCTACTTGCAGCGATTCAAGAGGTTGGATCTGCACTTAAACTTCCTAAAGATTGGATCAATTCAGCCCCAGCAGATTTATAGAAAATGGGTCTGCCTGAAGGCTTCCAAGATCGCCTAAATCCTATTTATTTTGGAGGACTGACACTTTACTGCGCGAGTAGATTTGATCAAATTTGTTTTAAATTATATGCATCAGTCGATCAGGGACCCTATTCAAAACATTTCGAAGATTTAAAATTATTAAAACCAACCCAACAAGAACTTGAAAAAGCTGGGATTTGGTGTAAAACTCACGACGTTTCGTAATGGTTTGCAAAATCTTTAGCAGAAGCATTACTTCATCTAAGAGGATAAAATGGACTCCATGAAGACAGATTTTGATCGTCAGATTTCAGGCATTGCCTGGAGCTTGTGGAAAGAGTTAGGAGTAGCTGGAGTCGATCATTTTCACGAGAACTGCCTAATTCAGCCAGAAGAGCTTATTATTTTGACTATGATAATCTCCGAGCACGATCTCCGTTTGCGCGACGAAGCCCTAGACTGGTGTTCCCGTTATCACGAATTAATTTCAGTCAGTCGATTACGAACTCTCCTAAAAGAGGCAGACCCTGATACATTACGTTCTTTCTCACGGTTTGTGGCAGCATTAAATTCGCTTTCATCAGCAAAATGGCCAAACGCAGCAGAGACTGCTGACTTTAAAGTTAAAATAAGTGGAAAATCTTTATTGCCACCACTCGAGTCCCCGTCTTTACTGATGCTTCGATTGAGGAGCTTATTTGGTCCTGGAGCAAAGGCTGATGTGTTGACATGCTTTTTGACAAGAAATGAAATACATTTTTCAGCTGCCGATCTTGTTGAAATAGGATATTCTAAGAAAAGTTTAATGACGGCGCTAGATCATTTAGCATTGTCTGGAATAATCGCCGTAACAAACGTAAGGAATAAGAAAAATTTTGAATTGAAAAGACCAAGGGAGCTGCAAGTAGTCATCGGAAAATTGCCAAAAAAGGCTCCTCCTTGGAATAAAATACTTGAGGCGCTTATTGCGATCCGCTCGGTGATTCCTGAGATCCAAAATAGTTCGGAAATGACCAAGAGCGTGATCCTCAGAAATTGTTTGATCAAGATAGAACCGTTATTGCCAGTTTTTATCTCCCCGATCCTTTACAATATTCCTGACTTTGGAAGAGATTGGAAGGCAGTAATAGAAATTTTTAACGCATTTCGACAAGGAAACTTTTTTAATGTATTTGAAGTATATGACGAATTTGAAAAGATAGTAATCAATCTTTTGCGAGATCTCTATCAGGTGGATGATTGTGTGGATGGAATTCAAATGATTGAAGATGAGATGAAGTTCAAAACTAACCGACACGCAGAAGTTTATAAAGAATGTTATCAGCTGTTTCTTAGTTTTGTCGGCGATTTGAAAGTACGCCTAAAACAATTTCTCGATTTTCCTTTTCATAAAACGATGGATGAGCCTCTTGCCGATATTCCTTATCGGTTTTCAAAAGAAAAATTTCCTCAGTTGTTGGAGAAAATGAGCCAGATTAAGCCGATTGATCAGATCACCAATGTTCAACTAGCCGTTCAACAATATCAAATATTTATGCCAGAATTTCATGTTTTAAAACAGTTGATTTACACGTTTAGGAAACGGCTTGAAGATCTCTATTTTGTCAAAACTGATATTCATTTGCTATCGCTCCCGACGGTCTTATATAAAAGACATCTCGTTCTGGGTTTATTTTCGATCGATGCGGAAAATTAAATATGTTTTAGGATGCCTTATTTCAAATGAAATTTATGTTGTTAATAATAAAGCTGAAAATTCTTCAGAGAAGCTAAGCTAATCAAAAATTCGAATCTTGCACCCGGAGTTTCTTTCTGAAAATTTCCCACTCTCCATATATCTAACTCAACCAGCTAAGGTATGCGTCTGAATGTTTTAGAATAACGTAAATTTTCTCATTAGGGATAAAGCTAAAAACGTCAGAATGTCATGCCTGACACCAAGTGTTTCATTTTTCGAATTGCCAAATTGCAAGCCTGACCCTGATTACAGATTCTTACTTCGTAAAGATCGTCCTTTAGGTTCGTAACCTTCGCGTAGCACATCTTTGGAATGTAGGAGTTCCACAGCTTTAGCTGAATCCTTCACTTTAGAAGCACTACGTGCTAACATTTCTTCTTCAAATTCAGTTAGCACAATTTCTCTCAGTCCGATTTCTTGCCATTTAGAAAAGGGGGTACACGCTATTGAAATGGTTCGAGCCAGCAGCAGTGCATCTAGCAAAGCCTGATTTGCACCTTGTCCTTTAAATGGACTCATAGGGTGAGCTGCATCTCCAATCAAAGTAACAGCTCCTGCTTTTTCCAATAATTCCGGCTTGAGTAATTCTCGATCGTACACGGGATAACCTGAAATTTGCGCTGGTAGAGTTGCTGATAAAATTTGAGGAATGGGCTTATGCCAGGGTGTTCTACGACATGCTTCTTCTTTGAGCGCCTGAGCTCCTTGGGCACTCAAGGCTTTAGCTTCTTCTTCGGACATGGGGAAACTAAGCTGCCACATGACCGAGTCTGACGAGAAAGGCATCACGTAGATTCGCTCACGGCCATTGACGGTTTGAAATACTGTGGCTGAGTCAAGCAAAGAACTCTCAACTCCCTTAAGAGCCTCTAAAGAACAAATACCCAAAATTACTATATAGCCCAGGTAGCGTAAAGGAGTCGTATCTTCACCAATGAGCAAACTGCGCACAACACTACGAACCCCATCGGCCCCCACTACCAAGTCTGTCTTGGTATTTTTCATCTTTCCGTTAACTTGAAAACTTAGCTCAACACTTTTATCTTCATATTGTTTAAAACCAACTAAGCGGTGACCCCACTGTACGACATTGTGGTCGCCCAATTGCTCAAGCAACGCTAAGCGCAAGGCCTGTCGCGGGATATGCACATTTTTACGTTTCGGAGATTTTTTAATATTTGCATGCGTCCTCATTCCCCATTCTGT
>DAIEPN010000047.1 GCA_027348355.1 Chlamydiota bacterium
CTACTCTTGACCCAAGAAAAGCAGGGGATCTAACTTCTTGCCTAGTGGATTTTATCCTTTTTGAAGGACTGTGCAAACAAAGTCCTCAAGGTGGCATAGAGCTATCAGGATGTTCATTTATAGAGATTTCTGAAGATAAAAAAACATATACATTCATCATAGAAACATCTCTTTGGTCAAATGGGGAACCAGTGACCGCGTATGATTATGAAAGATCATGGAAAACTGTTTTAGACCCTTCTTTCCCTGCTTTAAATGCCCATCTTTTTTATCCTATACTCAATGCAGAGGAAGCTAAAAAGGGATTAGTTCCTTTAGATGAAATTGGCATCATTGCAAAAAATGAGAAAATACTCTGCGTTACTCTTAAAGAGCCAACCCCTCATTTTTTACAGCTTCTTACCTTCTGCACTTTCTTTCCTGCACACCAAAGCATGAATGGCTTACGGCTCTCTTCGAATCAAAAACAAGATTTGATTAGCAATGGACCTTTTCAACTTTCTCTTTGGAAACATGATGATGAAATTTATGTCAAAAAAAACCCTTATTATCAGAAAAAAGACTCCATTGATCTAGATGGCATTAAAATGCTCATGGTCGGTGATGAATCATCCGCTCTCCATTTATACGAAAAAGGAGAGCTCGATATCATTGGTGCCCCAACATCTCATCTTCCTGCAGATGCCCTAGTAAGTATCTCCAGAAAAAAACAATTTCATAACCTTCCCGCTGCAGGCACTATGCTTTGCATTTTTAATACAGAAACTTTCCCTTTTTCTAATGTAAATATGCGTAAGGCTTTTGCTCTTGCAATTCATAGAAAGGAAATCACATCCCATGTTACCCAGCTTGGAGAGCAGATAGCCACCGGTCTTATCCCTCCGATTCTTCGGAAACATGACAGGTCATTTTTTGTTGATGGAGATGATAACATGGCAAAGTCCTTTTTAGAAAAGGGCATGCAAGAGCTTGGAATTACTCTACACGATCTACAAGGAATTACTTACTCTTATAGCGCAGCTGAAACAAATCATTTGATTGCGCAAACTCTCCAACAGCAGTGGCTTAAAACTCTTGGGATAAAAGTGAAATTGGAACACTCCCATTCCAAGGTTCTTTTGGATAGTTTTGCTAGAGGTAATTTTCAGCTCGGACAATTTTTTCTCTTTGCTCAATATTTTGATCCCATGAATTTCTTAGAACGATTTAAGCATAAAACGATTCAAAAAAATTTCCCGCATTGGGAGAGTCAAAGTTTTATTCAACTTCTAGAAAAATCAACCTACCAAAAAAATCCTCATCAGAGGGCTTTAATTTTAGAAGAAGCGGAAGAGGAATTTATGAATTCTATGCCAGCAGCACCTATTTTCTACTCTTCTTCGGCTTGCCTGATTAAACCTTACTTACGCAACGTGACCTTTACGCCAATGGGAAGTATTTATTTCGAAAAAATTGCCATAGATCTCGATAAGAAATACAATAAAAATAAAAAAGGGTAATTATGGATATCGCAGAACTTGGAAAAAAATTAGAGAAATTTGCAAAAGACCGTGACTGGGAAAAATTTCATTCCCCCAAAAATCTAATCATGGCCCTTACAGGTGAAGTAGGGGAGTTAAATGAAATTTTTCAATGGCTTAGTGAAAAAGAAACAAATGAAATCATGCAATCAGATGCAGCACTATCAGTGAAGCACGAACTCGCCGACATTCTACTTTATCTCATTCGGCTTGCAACTATTTTAGATGTTGATTTGCTTGAGGCTGCTACACAAAAAATAGAACTCAATCAAAAGAAATATCCTATAGACACCTCCAAAGGGTCTCATAAAAAACACCATCTCCTTGAGCAATAATTTAGGCAGAGGTCAAAGCAGAAAAGCCGAGAACTATCTGGATCATTTCCTCAGGATCAATACTTGGAAAAGATTTATAAAAGTGGTCTAAGCTATGAAAATATTGCGTCTTATGAAGACATATTACTTCATCAACATGCTTTTCTAAAAATCGAATTGTTTCAAGAGAACCTACGGGTGTCGCCACAATAATTTTTTTGCACCCTTGGTTAACAAGGGAAGCTATCACAACTTTCATTGTTACGCCAGTTGCGATCCCATCGTCAACAATAATGACTGTCTTATTTTGCAGGTCCACAGGAGGGAGAATTTTTGCCATTTCCTCTTTACAGCTTTCTAATGAAACTTTAGCAGTTTCAATCTGAGTATCGGTATATCTTGTAGAAATACCAAGGAGTTCAATCAAGTGATCGTTGAGCATCACCACTCCTGAATCTGAAATAGCTCCGAGTGCTACTTGTGGATGTGATTCTGATATAATTTTATGTACAAAAATGACAGAAGGGCTAATTTGCAATTCTTTAGTAACGACAGCAGCCAAGGGCACCCCCCCTTTCGCTATGGCAACTATGACTGCATCATCAGAATTTTTGTAGTCCGCTAAACAAGCTGCTATTTGTTTTGCAGCATCTTCACGATCTTTAAAAAGCATAGACGCCTTTTATTTAATTTCCTGAACACCCTCATTACGAATGAATTTTTGCGTGGAAGTGCTTTTCGGTTTCAAGTACTCTCGAAGTGCCTTATCAAAGGGTTCAGAATGACAATGATCCCCACAAGTAAAAAGATCCACAAAACAAGCATTGTGTTCTGGATAAGTATGAATACTTGCATGACTTTCTGATAATAAAACAACCATGCTCATCCCTTTAATCGGCGCAAATTCACATTTAACAGAATCTAACACACCGGCTCCAGAAGCTTTACATGCCTCGATTAACGCCTTAGCAAGGCCCTCATTGTTAGCCATAGCTTTTTCATCGCAACCACAGTAGCTAGCAAAAAAATGGTTACCTTGAAATAAATACTCAGATGGCGCTGACATTTCCTTTTTGGGCGTCTTTTGACAACTAAACGAGGTGCCCAATACTAAGAAAATGAACAATGCTTTTCGAAAACTCAACATTTCTATTTTTCTCCAACTAACTGGTAAAAAAGACTTAGGAATAAATTTAACAAGAAAACAAAAAAAACATGTTACATGATAACAGCAAAATGATCTATATAAAAAATTAAGACAATATCTTAGACATTCTTGATTAAAAAAAGCAGATTTTACAAAGTAACATTTCATAGAAAATAGGAATCTCATGAGATTATTTTCGATTGTAATCAGTGCAGTTTTTCTTGGCTCTGGTCTATATTGGGTTAGCACCCACAGGCCAGAATTTCGCACACAAATCGAACAATTTCTAAATGGCGGGCAATTTCATACACTCGAGATTAAATATAATGCAAAACAACTCATGGAGCACTATCGAAAGGATCTTCTTCAAGATACTACCCACACATATTTAGATCCGTCCTTAAAATTTTATCCCTACCTTCTTTTAGAGGTGAAATACAACCTTTCCAACGAAAAGACAAGAGAAGGGGTTATTTTATGGGACCTTTCCGATGGGGAAATGGTAGTGGATACAAGCAGCTGGGAAAAAACTCACGGGTTTGGCGATTGTATTAACGCAAACACAGAAAAACACGAATTTAAAATTCTCAATATTTTAGCTAGAAAAGGGGGAATGAGCGACAGGGACGCTCTTTCCAAATCCCTTCAGGTGGAAAATGAAATTCTCAATTCATGGATTGAAAGCTGTCGCAAAAAAAAGCTGATTGTTCAAACCGGAAACCACTATCGCCTTCATCTGCAAAATCCAAATTTACGAACCATTCCTGAAACTAGAATTAGTGAGTGGTTAGTAACAAAGCCCTATAAAAATGCTACACGTTTATCAAGAAAATATTCCTTATCTCAAATACAAAAAATTGCAAAAGCAGCGTTTGGAAATGACTTTGTTATTCGCCAAACCACTGACGTTTACCTTCCTGTTCACAGCATTACAGTACAAAATCCGGATGGATCTACTCAAGTTTCTCATTGGAATGCCGTCAACGGTAAAAGGCTCTCCCAAATGTCTTTCGCCCCCTAACACGTAGACTGCCTCAAAGACGGTCTGAGACAGCTAAACTCTCAACAGCTTATTAGAAATTCTCATCTTCTACGACCATCTTTTGATGCGTCCCAGACCTACATCCATTGTTGTATCCAAATAACGCAGCAATCAAATCCTTCCTATATTTCTTCACGGTTGTTAATTGATTGTTCATCACTTCTTGAAACTGTGTTTTTTTGACAGATCCCGAAAATAGCACTTCTACTTTATATTTTTTTATAAAATTTCCTACATCCGGATACTGATTTAATTCTTCTCTGATTGATTCTCGATCTCTTTCAGCAAAATTTTCCGCATGAGTAATAATAAAAAGTATCTTGACGTCTTTCGAAAGCCCCATACGCTGCAAAAATGGAAGGACAATCCACAAGCTATGAATACCCTGCCAGTTGATCCCAGCTGTATATGAAAAAGTTAGCACAACAGAGTTGATGTTTTTCAGATTTTTTTGTCCGAAAAATTTCATGCCGTCTTTACAAATTAACTCAAGAATCTCTTTGTTGTTCCTGGAGTTCTCTCCCCTCTTTCTCACCTCGAATAATCCAGGGGAATCATGAATATTGATTTTAGCAACTTTCCCATCAATAGTAATGTCTCGAAAAGTAACCGTTTTCAAGTACGATTCTCTTGTTTCCGAGAATATAGAACCAATTCCGTCATTCGTCAATTGATCAGTCAACACCTCAAGCAACGTTGATTTTCCTGTTCTGGTTTTACCAATCATTAAAATATTTTGACCTTCAGAGACTTTTGGGCTCGTTGGTGTATTTCTTTCATCAAGAAGGAGGGGAAAGAGAGGGTCTGAATCAAGATCAAGCTTTATATCAAAAGGATTATTTCTCAAATCAAGATGTCTCAAACGAGCAAATTCTTTTATCGAAGATTCTGTCAAAGCTGCAGGAAGAGCAGTTAAACGAAAGTCTTGGAGTCGCAACTGCATTAAATTCTTCTTCACTCCTTCGAGAATAGCTGAGTATTTTTCTACAAGAACCTCCCCATCTTGATTTTCAAATAAATTACCCACAAGAGTTAAACAGCACAAATTTGTAAGGCTTACAATTTCTTCTGGAAATTGAGAAAAAATACAATCTTCTACACTTAGC
>DAIEPN010000048.1 GCA_027348355.1 Chlamydiota bacterium
CGGATACATCCTTCATGGTTTTCCTCTTTTTTGCGAGCCTATACTGAGACGGAAATTGTTCTATTTTTATCAGCACTTCCTGAAAATTTTGCAGAAAAGCTTCGTAAAGAACTCTTCTTTACTAAGCCGCTCCAAAAACTACCTAAATTTACAAAAAAATACCTGCAAGGCCTTCTTCTTCATACCCTTTTTGAATTTAGCTCTGCCCCTTTGCCGAGAGAACTTCTTCCTGAATCTCCTTTAAATCCTCTTCTCTCTTTGTACCCAGATGAAATGCAAACCGTAATCGAACTTCTCTCTATGCAGGATCTTGGCTTTGAAATGCGTCTGATCATAGATAATACTAAGCTTAAAGCAATTCAAAACATATTATCTAACATGGAGAAAACCTATTTGCGAAGCCTCTCCCTGCAAAAGCAAACACTCTCGTTTGGGAAATCATTCCTTCAGGAATGGGATGGTGAAGAAGAGTCTCTTAGAAAACATCTTCTGCACAGAGGAATGAATCGATTTGCAAAAGCTTGTTATGGCATGAGCCCTGATTTCCTTTGGTACATACAGCATGAACTCGAAATTGATAAATCAAAATTATTCACCAAATTATGTGTTAAACAACAAAATCCTCAAATTATAGAAATTCTTATTGCACAAATTTTAGATATCGTATCTTATCTTAAAAATTCTAAGACAAGTAGAAACTTATGAAGTTTTTTTCACTTATTTATCAAGGCGACATCCATCCTTCGGATAACAAAAAAGTTATTCCAGCGAATACTTATAGCACTCTTGTCGATGCTCATCAAGTTTTAGAAAGAGCAAAAGAAGATGCAAGTAATTATAAAAAAAGCGTCGAAGAGGAATGTGAGATACTGCGTGAAAATGCCAAAAAGGAAGGTTTTCAAGAGGGACTTGAAAAATTTCATGAGCGCGTGATTGCATTCGATGGGTACCTAAAAGAAATCCGTCATGACATGCATAAACAAATTCTTACTTTAGCTTTGCAAACTGCTAAAAAGATCGTAGCCAAAGAACTAGAGCAATCTCCTGAAACAATTGTTGACATCGTACTCCAAGCTCTGCAACCCGTTACACAGAGCCACCGCATTGCGATCTATGTGAATAAAGTCGATAAAGACATTTTGGAAAAGAACAAATCTAAAATAAAAGATATTTTCGAAAAAATAGAGACTCTTACTATACAAGAAAGACCTGATATCCAAGCAGGTGGATGCATCATTGAAACTGAATCCGGAATCATCAATGCCGAAATTGAAAATCAATGGCGAGCTTTAGAAGCTGCCTTCGACCGCTACATGAAGCAAAAACCAAGGTAAGTCATGAAAAATTCGCAAAAAATAGTTTTTCTATTTCTTTTCATTTTGTTAGGACATTTTTTTTGTGATCCTGTTTTCGCTGAAGACCTAACACCAGGTATTATTTCTACTCCTCAGGGTGGGGTAGCTCAACCCACTCTTATTACCCAACTTTCTGTACTGGCAGGACTTGCTATCCTCCCGTTTGCAATCATGCTACTGACGTCATATGTAAAAATTGTCATCGTACTTTCTTTACTTCGTAACGCCCTTGGCGTACAGCAAGCGCCACCTAACCAAGTTCTGAATGGAATAGCGCTTCTAATGACCGTTTACGTGATGTATCCAACAGGACTTGCCATGTACAATGCAGCAAGCGGAGACATCCAGAATAACCCACCTCAAGAACTGATTTCAGGTCAATCAGCAGGATACATGATCAAGGTTATGGATGCAGCAAAAGAGCCGCTTCGCGGTTTTTTAGAAAGAAATACTATTGGGAAGCATCTGGCAAGCTTTTACCAACTCGCCTACAAGTCATTCCCCGAAAGTTATCGAGATACTTTAAAGACGAATAGTTTTATCGTTCTTATCCCAGCCTTTATTACTTCACAACTTAAAACTGCTTTTGAGGTCGGTGTACTAATATATCTACCTTTTTTTGTTATCGATCTTGTTGTATCTAATATTCTGCTAGCCATGGGTATGATGATGCTTTCTCCTTTGACGATAGCACTTCCAGTTAAACTTCTCCTAGTGGTTATGGTTGATGGCTGGACATTACTAATCCAAGGACTTGTACTTACATTTCGCCAATAGATGAGGAGAATCTTCTATGTTTGATGCCGAAATTTACCAACTTTCCTAC
Source organism: Chlamydiota bacterium (assembly GCA_027348355.1). GTDB lineage: Bacteria > Chlamydiota > Chlamydiia > Chlamydiales > Rhabdochlamydiaceae > JABEVM01. Next base: position 2,182 of record DAIEPN010000048.1, read on the forward strand.
CAATCTCTACTACTCATTCTCATTCTTTCGGGCCCCCCGATCGTTATTAGTACCGCCCTTGGACTTTTTATTGCAATCGTACAGGCTGCAACCCAAGTTCAAGAACAAACGCTTTCATTTACTGTTAAACTGATTGCAGTGATTGTCACTTTGCTTGTTCTAGGAGGTTGGCTCAGTGCGCAGATCATGCAATTTACTAATAACATATACATAAACTTCCCTAAATGGGCGCAGTAAATGGACGCAGGTTATCTTGGCTTCCTGCTTGGACAGCCAAATGTCACGCCACATTCTCTTCTTTCTATGTTCTTTTTAGGACTCATGAGAATTACCCCCATCGTTGCTTTTGCTCCCTTTCTTGGAGGGAAGCTTCCAGGTAGTGTAAAAATTGGTCTTTCCGTTGCAATTACCTTGGTCATGCTTCCCAATATTGTCTTTACAACACATGAAGTTATAGTCTTTAACTCCACTTTTGTTGGGTATGCCCTGAAAGAAATTTTCATAGGAGTGATACTTGCCATTTTGTGCACAGTTCCCTTTTATATCGCGAATATGTCAGGCACGTTGATCGATTTTATGCGAGGATCTCAGTCTCTTATGGTCCAAGATCCTTTATTACAAACGCAAGTTTCTTCTCTTGGACTTTTATACAACTACATCCTGATCGTTATTTTTTTTGAAATCAATGGTCCTACCATTTTTCTAAACGGGCTTTTCGATTCATATCAAGTCCTTCCTGCTGATGGATTGTTCTCTAGATATTTTTTCTATGCAAGTAATCCAATATGGAAACTGATCATGGAAATTGCGACAAAAACTTTAAGTATTGCTATTCAACTTGCTGCACCGTCTTTAATTGCTGTACTTATGACAGAAGTTTTTTTAGGGATTGCAAATCGTTTAGCACCGCAAGTACAAATCGCATTTCTTGGAATGTCGATTAAATCTCTTGTCGGATTGTCCCTTCTTTATGCTGCATGGTTTTATATTTTGAAAGAAATGGCAAAACAGTCCCTTGATTGGATTACACTCATCAACAAAGTTATTTACTTCTTTCGCGCGTAGCACTGAAAATTCTTGCAAAATAAATTTGATCGAGTAAGATAACTTGTTTAGTTCTGATGAA
>DAIEPN010000081.1 GCA_027348355.1 Chlamydiota bacterium
CCCTTGAGAGACACCTGCACCCAAATCCTGTCTTCGGGATGCAGAAGACATCTGGTGAAAAAAAACAGCGGAAAAGAGTTTCCTCTTCCCCTTCACTGTCACAGATGTTCAAGATATTTCCCCTCATTTTCGAATGATTGAACTACAGGGAGATCGACTTAGGGAAATAATCTGGAGTCCAGGGGAAAAGATGAAAGTTCTTATTGGCAAGTTTCATCGTTCATACACACCTATGGTTGTCGACAAGGAAAGTGGAAAAATGCAATTTTTGATCCACCTTCATGGAAATGGACAAGGTGCTAATTGGGCAAGAAATCTCAAAATAGGAGTAGAAGTTCGTCTTACAGATCCCAAGCCTTCCTTGAAGCTCCCTCCAAAAGAAAGTGAAGTGATTTTTTTTGGTGATGAAACTACTTTTGGCGCCGCGTGTGCAGTACAGTCTTTTTGTAGAAATTCAAAACAACTTTTTGAAGTTGCCTCTATAGAAGAAGGAAAAAAAGTTTTACTACATCGCGCTCTTAGCGAAGCACAGTTAGTTATAAAGGAAGATGGAGATGCTCATTTAGAAAAAATCGGTAAACAAATTCTAACAATGGTTGCAAATTGCAGAAATCCACAAGTGATTTTGATGGGAAAGAAGGAATCGGTTTCTCAAGTTCAAAAACTTCTACTAACTCAAGACTTCCCTTCTGAAAATTGTAGAACAAAAAGTCATTGGACAAGCAAGCAAGAACGAAAAGTACAAGAATGACTATCTACCTGACTTTATCTTGAAGACCAATAGGATTTCATCTTGCATTGTGAAGAAGGGCATCCTAAAGAAATAAGAGCATTTCTGATCTTGATAATAGATTGGGTGTTGCCCATGAGAATTAATTGTGGATTTATCCCTTTGCGCATTTCCTCAGAAAGAATTTTTTCCACATCTGCTAAGTGAGTGTTCTCTTTGTTTTTCAAAACAAGCTTTGCTCTGTTCATATTTAGATGAGCTAGCACTTGTTCAGCCGAAGATAGAGAGGAAACCTCGAATACAAATGTAAAACTATCTGTATTTTTCTGTGAGAATTTTAGAGCATATGCTGCTCCAATTGTAGTCTCATCACCAAAAAATATGTATCCTTTATCGCTAGGAATAAAGGTTAGAGATTTTCTGGATTCGGAAAGGTGAGAAGTATCTCCTATTTTTAGATTACTTGCCCAATTCGAACCGGGTCCCTTGCGGTGGAGATGGATTACAAATTTTGTTTTTCCCTTATCTCTATCTACAAAAAGAGGGGTATAGGATCTTTCCTTTCCTTTTCCAACGCGGATCTTCATTTTTTCGCCTGGATTCCAATGCACTTTTTTAAGAGCGTCTCCTTGCATTTCAACTACACAAAAATCCCCTCCCACGTTTTCTACAGCACTTATACAGACAGGATAAAAAAAAACCCTTCCAAGTAGATTCATTACCATTTTCTTAAGGAAGAACATCTAACGCCCCTATTTTGTGATTGAAGAGATTTTAATATAACAATTTTAGATTGAAAATCGAAGATGAAGCAATATACTAATAAATCACTACTTCTTTTTTGACTGAAGATACTTTTTTTTGAGAACAGCAAGCTCCCCTTCTATTTTGTGCTTTGATTTTTCATCAGTACGATCAATATGCAAGACTCCGTTGAGGTGATCATTTTCATGCATCAAAACTCTTGCGTTGTGACCCTCTTCCTCTTCTACAAATTTTTTCCCAAACAGATCAGTAGCTTCTATACTAATGCCATAAGGCCGTGCAACAGGAACTCCTGAAATCCCTGGCAAAGAAAGACATTTTTCAGAGAAAGTCCAAAGTTTGTCTGAAGGAGAATGAAGCACGGGATTGATATATACTCTAGGTTCTGATACACCCCAGCTTCCATCCGGCCTATCGATATACTTACGTAAAACAAACATCCGAATGTCATGTCCTACTTGCGGAGCTGCAAGCCCTATCCCGTTTTTTTTATCAATTGTTTCGATCATGTGGAGCGCGAGCTGCTTAATCTCCTCTGTAATCTCTTCAATAGGTCGACATTTCTTTCGTAGGATAGGATCACCAAAGAGTACTATGTCCAGAATCATTTTACTCTCTTCTTACTGAGTCTGTTCAATTGTAATCGCGGGAGCTTGAGGGATTTTTGCAATTGCTCCGGACCAAAAGGAAAGAATCACGCATGCGCTAATAAAAATAACTGCAAGCCACGCTGTAAATCTCTTTAATACATCAGCTGTAGAGGTCCCAAAAAGAGAATCTCCCGGGTCTCCTCCAAAAGACGCTCCAAGACCCATACTCTTGCTTTCTTGGATTAGGATAGAAAAGCAAAGAATGACACAGAGCAATAAGAATAAGAAAATCGCTGTATAGTAAATAAAAGACATAAAAGATTCCTAATCAAGGATTAATGATTCGAGCAAAAAGCTCAGGCTTTAAAGAAGCTCCTCCAACAAGGGCTCCATCGATATTCGGTTTTTGCAAGAGAGCTGAAATCGTCTCTGGTGTCACAGATCCTCCATAAATGATCTGCATCTGCTGAGAAACATCTGGGCCCCATTTTTTTGCAATAAATTCTCTGCAAATAACATGAACGTCTTCTGCCATTTCAGGAGAAGCTGTTTTCCCGGTTCCGATTGCCCAAATAGGCTCATATGCAATGATGATTGAACTTGCTTGTTTTGGGGATAATTCGAATAAACACTCTTCAAGCTGTTTTGTTAATACTTTTTCTGTAAGATTTTTCTCTCTTTCTTCTTGAGACTCTCCAATGCAGAGGACTACAGTAAGCCCATGTTCTAGAGATATTTTGATTTTTCTGGAAAGGAGTGCGTTCGTCTCTTGAAAATACTTTCTTCTTTCGGAGTGACCGATAAGAACAAATTCCACTCCCACATCTTTTAACATAGGAGCTGATATTTCCCCTGTAAAAGCACCTTCTGCAGATTCCCATACATTTTGCGCTCCCAGAAGAATTCCCGATTCCTTTGCAAGATCTGCTACAGCATGTAGAGCTGTAAAAGGAATGGCTAAACCTACTTTTGCTGTAGATTTTTTTACATGTGGAGCAAACTGCGCAATAAATTCCTTTGCTTCCTTCACAGTCTTATGCATTTTCCAGTTGCCGATAATGGTAGTGGGTCTTTTCATAAATGGATCTTTGTAATTTATTATCAAGATGGTAGCATCATACTCAAGCTATTAGATCAATTGCAAGATTTTTTCACGTATTTATGAACGAAACTCTTACTGTTACCGAGCTCACCTACGCTATCAAAAAACAATTAGAATCCAACTTTGGATTTGTCTCTGTTCGAGGTGAGATTAGCAATTGCAAAGAACAGACGTCGGGTCATATTTATTTCACCCTCAAAGATTTAGATTCTCAAATTTCAGCTGTGCTATTCAAGGGAAACGCCCGCCTGTTTAGCAGACTTCCTAAATCGGGAGACCAAGTAACATTACAAGGAGAAATTACTGTTTATCCCCCAAAAGGCGGATACCAAATTCTTGTAAGAAGTATGCAGTATTCGGGTGTTGGGGACCTTCTTCTCAAATTACATGAATTAAAAAATAAATTACAAAATCTGGGATGGTTTGATGCCCAGCATAAAAAAAACCTACCGGTTTTCCCAAAGACAATCGGAGTGATTACAAGTTCAACAGGTTCTGTCATTCAAGATATGATTCATATCCTCTCTCGCAGATTCTCTGGGTTTCATTTAGTGCTTAATCCCGTAAAAGTCCAAGGAGAAGGAGCTAGTAAAGAAATTGCGGAGGCAATTAAACAAATGAACGCCCACTTTCTTGCCGATGTTATTATTGTAGGAAGAGGTGGTGGAAGCTTAGAAGATTTATGGGCGTTTAACGAAGAAATCGTAGCAAAAGCGATTTTCGAGTCTACAATCCCCATTATCTCTGCAGTCGGTCACGAAACGGATCACTCGATTAGCGATTTAGTAGCCGATATCAGGGCCCCAACCCCATCAGCCGCTGCAGAAATTGTTACACAAGAGAAAAACCTTCTTAGCAAAAACCTGAGGGAGATCAAAAAAAGGGTCTTGCAAAATTTATTTTATCTCTCAGAGAGCAAACGTCATCAATTAGCAAGCATTACTAAACAACCCTTTTTCCGCTCTCCTTACTCACTTCTTGGAAAATTCTATCAACAGATCGATGAAATTCCAGAAGAGTTAGAGCGGCTCGCTAAGCAGAATATAGCAAACAAGAGACTTGCCATTAAAAACCTACAAAAACAACTTGAAAGTGCAAAACCCAGCTCTCAAATCACAGCCTTAAAACAAAAGCTTGTCCTATTACAAAAGAATATAGATGCTCGCATGCGTGGACGGATCCAAGAAAAACGATCCTCTTTTGAGCCAAACAGTCTCAGACAGAAGATTCTTCTTCAAGTGGTCCATGCGGTAGAAAAGAAAAAAAAGAGTTTTACCCAATTGATCTCCCATCTACGAGGAATTGATCCAAAAAATCTTTTAACCAAAGGATACTGCATCCTCTTTCCCGAAAACAGTGATTCAGTTATCCTATCAATTCAACAGATAGAACTAGAGCAAAAGGTACGTATCCTTTTGCATGATGGCCAAATTACAACAAAAGTACAAGATGTGAGCATATATGAAAGAAAAAACGCCTGATCTACTCTCTTTTGAAGAAGCTTACAGCCGTCTCGAACAAATTCTGGAAAATATGAATTCTGGAAAGCTCTCTTTAGAACAATCTCTCAAATTGTACGAAGAGGCGGATCTTTTGATCTCCTCTTGCAACAGCAAATTGCAGGAAGCAGAACAGAAAATTGAGATTCTCGTGAAAAATCGAAATGGCGACCTCTCTCTTGATGAAAATGGAAAACCTCTCACTGAAGTTTTCTCAACCTCTCAGCCTTCTTCGATATACAAGGAATAGCTAGATGAAAAAACCATTGCTTTCCGAAATTCACCATCCTAAAGATTTAACTTATTATTCCCTAGAACAGCTTGAAATCTTAGCAACGGAAATTCGTCAAAAGATCATCGACGTTCTCTCAATCAATGGCGGTCATCTTGGCTCTAACTTAGGAATTGTTGAAATATCAATTGCGCTACATAAAGTTTTTGAATCTCCAGAAGATAAATTCATATTCGACGTGAGCCATCAATCCTATCCTCATAAACTCTTGACCGGGCGTGCCGAAAAATTCGATGAAATCCGCCAATTTAAAGGATTATGCGGATTTTGCAATCCAAAAGAATCCCCTCACGACCATTTTTATGCAGGGCACGCAGGAACGGCCCTTTCTTTAGCTCTTGGTGTCGCCAAAAATAGAGACCTTTCGGGACGAAAGGAACATATCATCCCAATTCTCGGAGATGCAGCTCTCACGTGCGGGCTTACCTTAGAGGCATTAAACAATATTCCCAAAGACCTGAAAAAATTTATCGTTCTGTTAAACGATAATAACATGTCTATTTCCAATAATGTCGGGGCAATAACCAACATCTTGAGCAGAATTGTAAACAACCCTACTTCCAATAAAATCTACTCTGGAATTGAGCATCTGCTTTCTAAAATCCCAAGTTATGGATCAACTCTTGCAAAACAAGGGCATAAGATTACCGAATCTGTAAAAAACCTAGTCAGTGCGGCTCCTTTTTTTGAGCAGTTTGGACTTTCCTACGTTGGTCCCATTGACGGCCATGATATTAAAAAGCTCATCGACGTATTAGAAGAACTCAAACACTGTGAGCAACCTACCCTTCTCCATGTCTTAACAGTGAAGGGAAAAGGAATGGAAACAGCGATTCAAAATCCTATCAGCTATCACGGCTGCAAACCTTTTGATAAAATTACAGGAAAATTCCTTGCCTCCTCCAGCAAATCAACTTTTCCTCAAATTTTTGGAAGTCACATTCTCCAGATGGCTGAAAATGATCCAAGCGTTGTAGCAATCACACCTGCTATGCCAGCCGGTTCTTGCCTCACTGAGTTTATGAAAAAATTTCCAGATCGTTGTATCGACGTCGGAATTGCAGAAGGACATTCTGTGACCTATGCCGGAGGAATTGCATACGGCAAAAAAATGAAAGTAGTCTCATCGGTTTATGCAACCTTTTTGCAAAGAGCTTTGGACAATCTTTTTCAAGATGTATGCTTGCAAGAACTACCTGTCGTCTTTGCTGTAGATAGAGCTGGAATTTCCGGACCTGATGGAAGTACACACCATGGGATCTATGATATTGCCTTTTTAAACACAATGCCAAATATGGTCATTTGCCAGCCAAGAAATGGGCACGTACTTAAAGAGCTTTTAGAAAGTGCTTTCAGCTGGAATCGACCGACAGCGATCCGCTATCCAAACCTACCAACAGATCTCCCTCCAATTCCAATACAAAAAAGAGAGATGGGCACAGCTGAGGTTATTTGCAAAGGGAAAGATATTGCAATCATTGCTTTAGGGCATATGTGCATGACTGCTTTTGAAGTGAAAAAACTTCTTCAAAAGGAAGGATTGGAACCTACTATTGTGGATCCTGTCTTTATTAAACCTCTAGATGAAGACCTTTTCTATGAGCTTCTATCTTCGCATAAATATGTTGTGACAATAGAAGAACATTCTTTAAGCGGTGGACTTGGTATGATCTTTAATTCCTTCATCATTCGCAACGGCCTGCTTGGAACGCACGTACTCAATTTCGGAATCCCTGACACATACCTTGAACAAGGATCTCATGCGGAACTTCTTGAACAAATAGGACTTACCCCTGAAGCTATAGCCTCGCGTATTCTTCAAACTTTTGAATCTCTGCTTAGCCACTCAGCCTCGGAGCGTCTATGATCATAGCTTTATTTCCCAACATCCAGAAAAAGGACTCTAAAGAAATTGCAATCACTATACGACAGTTTTTTCAACAAAAAGGCATTACCATCGTAGCTGAGGAAGAAGAGGCCTCTATCATTGGAGCCACTCCCATTTCAAAAGTTGATAAATCAAAAATCCAATTCCTAATTTCTATGGGCGGAGATGGAACGATTTTGCGCTTATTCCATGATTATCAACATCTCAATGCTCCAATTCTAGGGATCAATTTAGGTCATTTGGGATTTATGGCCGATGTCCCTGTAACAGACATCTACCCTAGCCTGCAAGATCTTCTCGATGGGAAATATATCGTTGAAGAACGCTTAGTATTACAAGGTGAGTGCGATGAAAAACAGCATTGCTTCTCTGTAAACGATATCGTTTTACATAGAGGGCATAACCCACGGCTTGTAGAACTCGCCATCTCTGTGAACGGCTCTTATCTAAACACGTTTCAAGCCGATGGAATTATCGTTTCAACTCCAAATGGTTCTACTGCTTATTCCTTAGCAGCTGGAGGACCTATTTTAAGTCCACCTCTGGAAGCCGTCG
>DAIEPN010000110.1 GCA_027348355.1 Chlamydiota bacterium
CAGCATATACGTTGACATTTTTGAAATAGCCCATATTTTCCAGTTTTAGCTGAGTAGCCTTAAGACGGGCAGAGTCAAAAGTTTCCCCGGGCACTAAATAGGATTCACGCAAAATGACGTGGGCGTGTGTATTCACGTTTCCAACAACTCGAATAATTCCTATTTTGTATTCCTTTCCTTCTTCAATCTGATAATGTACATTATAAATTGGCTCATTTTCGACAAGTTGCGGCTCAAAGAGTACATTGGTATCAATGTGTCCGATTCGTCCGTATAGCCCCTTAATATTTTCTGCGGTGTCGCGCATTTTTTCTGGTGAATAGATATCTTCTGGATGGATAAGGAACATGCTTTCAATTTGCTGATCGGTGAACAGTGTATTCCCATCGAATGTTACTTTTCCAAAATGGAAGATTGTTCCTCTATCGGCATCAATCTCAATGATGATTTTTCCGCTTGTTTTACTTTCCGTGATTTTTATATGTACTTTTGCGTCGGCATACCCTTGATTTTGCAGATAGTTAACAATTTGAAGCTGATCTTGTTCAATCGCTTCTTCATTATACATTCCAGTTCCTGTAATCCAACTGAGGAAAAGATTGTATTTCTTCGTATAGATCATCTCAAGAATATGACTTTTCTCACTGCTTGTAAAACCTTTGAAAATGATGTTGTCGATTTTTCCCGATCTGCCTTCTTGTACAATGACCTCGATATCAATTTGATTGGTCTTTGGATCGGTTTTGACGATATATTGAAGCTGCGCTTCAAAATACCCCTTTTTAAGGTAATATTCTTTTACCTTGTTAAAGGCTTTGTTGAACTCATAGCGGTTGAATATCGAATTAACAGGATAGTCGAGCTCACTTTGTAGAGATTTTGTTTTTATATGCTCGTTCCCCACCCATTTAATACTACGTATGGTAGGTCTTGCCCAAATATGAAGGGAAATAAAGACTTGGCCATTTTGAATGGTAAGTTGTGGCTCTACGCGATCATATTCACTTGAAAGAGTCTTGAGGTCGTTATCAAAAGTGAGTTGAGAAAATGGATCTCCTTCTTTCGTTTTTAAACGGGCCAGTAGCGTTTTCGGATCAAAGTTTGTACCTGGGGGAAGGTTTTCCATATGAATATCGATTTTAGAAATCGCTTTATTTTCATAGGCTTCAACTTGCGTAGTCTCGGAGCTTATAGCTTGCTGTAAACAAATAGGATGGAGAAGGAGTAAGGAAGACAGCAAAGGAATAAATTTTTTAGTCATGAACCGCTGTGAGTGTAAAGTTTATAAACATAAGTGAGTGAAGTATAAGGAAAGAAAAGAAATAAAAGCAACAGAAGCTGGTAAAGGAATTGTAAAATAGGAAATCTTAAAAGATTTGTCTTCCTGCAAAAGCGCGTAATAAAGTGCCGCCGTCAACAAAGTCCAGGGAACTTCCCATAGGAAGGCCAAAAGCGAGCCTTGTTGCATTGATTCCACATTTTTTTAACTCTTCTTTAAGGTAAAGGGCTGTAGTGTCTCCTTCAAGCGTGGAATCTAGCGCAATAATGACTTCCTGAATTTGCAGGGACTCAATACGGTGTTTGAGTTCTTTGATTCGTAGATTTTCAGGGTTTTTTCCGTCGAGAGGGGAGAGGAGTCCATCTAGGACATGATAGAGCCCTATATAGGACTTCATGTCCTCAATCGGGAAAACATCTTTCGGAGAAGCAATGATACAGAGAGTTTTTTTATCTCTTTGACCATTTGAGCAATAAAAGCAGTTCCGCTCTTCTGCAAAACAGCCGCACTCTTCACAGTAGCTGATTTTTTGCTTTAGTTCGGACAAGAGTAAAGAAAACTTTTTTAATTCGCCTTCCGGCCAGCTTAAAAGCTGGAAGGCAAACCTTTCGGCTGTTTTAGTTCCAACGCCTGGAAATTTTTTTAAAAATGCGAGCAGGGTCAATAAATGGGCTGGGTATTTGGCCATAGAGAATTTTCCGTAATACTTGAATAATTTTGATTTTAGGCAAAATAGAGCTAAAATTACAATGTTTTCTATGAGATGTCTATCTATAAATTTTTTGAAAAATATCCTGTTTCCAATCGTTAAAATAAAGCTTATTATCTTAGTAGGAAATTCTGCTTTTATTTTTTATCCAAATAGAGTAAAATTAGCTCCTATTGTTTAGTAATTATTTCATTCATGGACAAGGTGTAATATATGCCTTTTCAGGCAAAACAACTGCGAGCAAGAGTCATTGGAACGGGTTCTTATTTACCAAAAAAAATTCTGTCAAATTTTGATTTAGAAAAAATGGTAGATACTTCGGACGATTGGATCGTTTCCAGAACAGGGATGAAGGAAAGACGCATTGCTCATGAAACTGAGTTTGCTTCAGATATGGGATTACAGGCCGCTGTAGAAGCGCTTTCCTCTGCTGGAATTTCTGCGGACTCTATTGATTTAATTCTCTGCGCTACTTCCACACCCGACCATATTTTTCCAAGTACAGCTTGTTTAATTCAATCCCGTTTAGGCGCTACGAATGCAGCGGCCTTAGACATTCAAGCAGCCTGTTCAGGCTATTTATATGCCTTATCTACTGCAAAGGCTTTTATTGAATCGGGGATATATAAAAATGTTTTAGTCGTAGCTTCTGAAAAGCTTTCTTCTATTGTTGACTATAAGGATAGAAATACTTGTGTTCTTTTTGGAGATGGGGCAGCTGCTTGTGTGGTGAGCTCGAAGAAAAAAGGGTTGTTTATTCTTAAGATTCAGCTTGGGGCCGATGGAGACCAATCAGAACTATTGATTGTTCCTGCCGGAGGTTCTAAAAATCCTTCAACTGCTGAAACAGTAGCTACAAACCTTCATTATCTGAAAATGGAAGGTAGGGAAGTGTATAAGCACGCGGTGCGTAGGATGGAGGCTTCAGCTAAAAGTTGTCTGGACGAGATGGGAATGACGGAATCCGAGATTAATTGGTTAGTTCCTCATCAAGCAAACATTCGAATCATTGAAGCCATTGCAAAGCGTTTTGAAGTTCCTATGGAAAAAGTATTCATGACAATTCAAAAGTATGGAAATACTTCCGCTTCGTCAGTTGGAATTGCCATTGATGAGCTAATGCGTGAGAAGCCGATCAAGGTTGGAGATAATTTACTTCTTGTAGTTTTTGGAGCCGGCCTTACATGGGGAGCTTCTATTTTGACTTATGGAGAGGGTGATGAGTAAAAAAATAGCATTTTTATTCCCAGGCCAAGGATCTCAATATCCTGGCATGGCAAAAGACTTTTATGAAACGTATGCAGAAGCAAGAGCTGTTTTCGAAGAGGCTGACGAATTTCTTGGTGAAAAATTTTCCAAACTTATTTTCGAAGGTCCTGCAGATGTATTAACGCAGACTAAGAATAGCCAGCTAGCCATTTATATTGTAAGTATTGCGATACTAAGGGTGATTGAAAAACAATTTCCTGATTTAAAACCACAAGTTTGCGCAGGTCTTAGTTTAGGTGAGTATACAGCGCTCTATGCATCTGGTAGAATTTCTTTCTCTGAAGGACTCTCTCTTGTTAGGGACAGGGCTCTTTATATGCAACAGGCATGTGAAGAAAACGAAGGATCTATGCGTGTTGTTTTAGGATTAGAAAGTTCTCAAGTTGAAGAGATGATGCAAGAGATCTCTGTTAAGGCACAAGCCTGGGTTGCCAATATGAACTGTCCTGGGCAAGTGGTTATTGCAGGTACAAAAGAGGGTTTAGAGCATGCCTCTGAAATATTAAAGGGAAAAGGTGCAAAACGTATCCTTCCTTTAGAAGTATCTGGAGCCTTTCATAGTGGTCTTATGAAATCTGCAAGAGCCAAGCTTTCTCCTAAGATTAATAACGTTTCCTTATCTTCCAGTCCTATACAGTTTGTTATGAATGTCCCAGGTGACTATGTTATTTCTTTGGAAGAGGTCAGGCAGTTTCTTATACAGCAAGTGACAAGTCCTGTCCGATGGGAAAAGGGTATA
>DAIEPN010000126.1 GCA_027348355.1 Chlamydiota bacterium
ATACGTCTTGTTCCGTAATTATCCCCAAGCCAGCCGCTTATAGTAAGACCAATTGTCATGGATAGGAGGAATCCTACAATGGCCCACTCTGCATCTGGTGGATTGATATCGAAAGATTGAGCGATAGTAGGTAGAGTTACATTTAAAGTTGATGCGTCAAGAAGGTCGATGAACCAAACTAAAGCGTAAATAACCGCTAAACGTATGGCATAAGCATAATTTTTATCTTGGATCACAAAATTGATTCCCTTTACTTAGCAAAATATCCGATGAGTTCCGATTCTTCTAGGATATGACTTTCCATCGCTTTTTGCAAGTCATCGTAGGATGCTTTTGGTGCAACGGGAACCCAGTATCTAGAGCATACAGAGTAAAAACATAGGAGTGTTTTTCTGACTTAGGAGGACAAGGCCCGCCATAGCCGATGCGTCCAAAATCATTAAGCCCTTGCATAGCTTTATTTTCTAATGAAGATACTGCAGGAATCCCTTGAGGAAGGTTATTTGCTGATGGTGGGATGTTATAGATAACCCAGTGGATGAAATCACCCGATGGTGCATCGGGATCTACAATTGCAAGCGCAAAACTTTTTGTGTTTTTAGGTGAATTTTCCCATAAGAGCTTTGGAGAGATATTCTTTCCCATACAAGTATACTCTTTGGGAATCAGGTTTTTTGGTTAAAATCAGGGCTACTAAGAGAAAAATTTGTCATGTTAATCCCAAAAAAAGTGATTCAGGAAAATGTAAGCATATCTATTCTTTTACAGTCTTATGCTTTTTTCAAAAAACATGTTTTAAGAACAATAGTGGACTTTCCCTCACGGCACTCTACTTCCTCTTCATTATCAGTCAGGTGGATATTTTTAAAAGTTTTACCTCTTTTAAGAGTGAGGGAAGACCCCTTTACTTTTAAATCTTTAATCACAAGGACTGAATCTCCCTCATTAAGGAGATTTCCGTTACTATCTTTTACAGCCATAATCAATGCCTTTGTTCGACTTTCTCATTGTAATGAAGTAAAGTCTATTTTTATATGTAAATTATTCAATGTAGAGAGGCGTCTAAATAAAGTAGGAGAGCGTCCTTTTCCCGTGTCGGAAAGGCCTTCCATTACATCAAGAGTTTCCTTTTCATCGGAAATATTTACCTGGAATTCCGAGATAGAGATAGGGCTCTTTTTCAAAGAGATTATTCTTTTTTTATCTGCCTTTACAACAAAAGGGAAAGAGTGGTCGTTATGTTTTCTAAATCAAGAGGAGGTGTGATTTTTTCAAGTAGGGAATTGCAGTGAAGACATCTAGAAAAAGGATGAAAAAACCGATTAATTCCTTCTTCTTTTAATTGCTTTGCCCATTTTTCAAGAGAATCACTTCGTAAATAAAGGATCGTTTTTCCTTTAGGATCAAGCATTCAACTACTAGCTCCTCTCCAAACACCACTTTCGATTACTATAGCCGGATTAATCTCTCTTAATAAATAGCTAGGAAGAACATGTCTTGAGCTCGAATTCTACCTTCATTATCCTTAATGGGTCTGTGTTTGTAGATATCCACAAGTTCTAAAAACACCTCTAATGGGATCTCCTATGAATAGTAATGCTCTTTGTGTGCTTGATCGTATGAAAGAATTTGCTGTTGCAGATGCTCGTTAATTGCACGGTTACCTGATGCTGTTAGCATAGAAGGAATGAAGAAG
>DAIEPN010000149.1 GCA_027348355.1 Chlamydiota bacterium
TACTCTCAAGATAATAAAACTCGTGTGCATCACCGTCTTGAAAGTGAATCTTCAGTGCTTACTCTTTTACATAAAGAAAAGAAAATTGATGCTTTAGAAATTTTGCACAACTTCGATTGCTGGATGCAAGAAAAGATTTATTCAGTGGGAGGAGAATCGTTTCAGGAGATCCGTTTTTTCTCCGCAGATGAAGGAACATACCGCTACTCTACACAGAAACTGCTTGCACAATCTGTAAAACTTTCGTTGTACCGTCTTCCGGGAAAAGATCTTCCTGTTTCTTTACAGACTGCTTCCCCCTTCTTAAAAGGAATTGCCCAAGATGTTTCTTTTTCTATGGCGGACAAAGTGCCCAAATTTCAAGCTGAAAATTTTAAAGCCTCTTTAAGAGAGGTAGAAAAGCCCACCTTACCTATGCGAAAAAAATAAAAAGTACACAGAGAAATTAAAAAATCGCATAGGATGAAGTAAAAGACTAACTCCGAGGTGCTATTATGAGACTTACTATTCTTGCTTTTTCTCTCCTCTCTCTCTCTCTTTTTGCAGAGATTCCTGATGAATCGCAGTTTGTATCTTCTACAAAGGCATCTTTTGACGGGAACAACTTACTTCTTCAGGGTCATGTCATTTTAGAGCATAGCATTGGCAAACTTTGCGCGGAAAAAGCTTCTTTGCAAAGACAAGAATCATCAAAAGATTTTCCCTTCTCTTTAATCGATTTAGAAAAAGATGTGCTTGTGACCCTACCTAGTGATGCTACACTTACTTGTAATCAAGCTCATTTAGATTTTATTTCTTTAAAAGGGGTTTTATCTTCGTCTGATGCAGGTCAAGTGGTCTATATGGATAATATTATCCAAAGTAAAGGTGATACAATCCCCTTTTACATGGAAGGAAAAACTGTCGATCTGGCTCTAAACAAACAGGAAACCTCATCTGAAAGAACCGAGTACAAAATAGATAAGATCACTTCAAATAAAAATGTGCTCTTAAAATATGGGACCCTTTTTTCTCTTAAGTCAGATAGAGCTGTCTACACCTCTTCGATAAAATCAAACATGAAAAAAACTCAAGGGACCGTTTCAGCTTTTCCAGAGGAACCAAATGATCGTTGTTATTTAGAGCATAAAAATGGAAAAATCGATGCGCAGAGCTTTCATTTTAATTTCCTTACCCAAGAGATTTCCCTTATTCACCCGAAGGGTAAATTATTTTTATCTTTTGGACAAAATCCAAAGTTGCAGGAAGTTTCTTTTCGATCAGATGACCTCATTTGGAATCAGCTTTCGCACCTTCTTTTTTTGAAAAAAAATGTAGAGATCCATGATCCTTCTCTTGGAAACATTCAAGCTAAAGAAGAAGTTTCCTTTTTTGGGAAAGACATTAACAACATTCAAATGCTCCAAACGAAAGGATATAGCGTACTCGAATATCAAGAGCAAAGCAGGGCGAGCTCTCATAGGCTTATTTCTTACGGCATACTAAGAATCGACAGAGCCCACGGTAATGCAATTGCGGAAAGTCCCGAAAAACAAGGAAAAGTCCTCCAAAATGAACAACTCTATTATGAAGAAGATGAACTCTCTATGTACGCCGATAAAGGTTCTATGGAGTTCTCTACTACTACGGACAACATAGTTCAACCCATTTCCGTTACATTAAAAAATAATGTCAGGCTCATTTCCCACAATTCGCAAAAACCCGATCGCTGCGCTCTTGCAGATAGAGTCACATACTCTCCAGGCACAAGAACCTTTATTCTCTCGGCAAATCCAGGAAAAAAAGTCCTCTTATGGGATCAAAATGAGACAATCCAAATCAGTGCCAATGAAATCCATATCACCCAAGAACCTGGAGAAAAAAAGGAAGCGATTAAAGGGGTTGGTAATGTAAAATTTACTTTTTCTCAAGAAGAGCAGTCTCTTTTAGAAAAAATTTTTCCTAACATAGAGCTCTAACACACATGTCCAAAGAGATTATTTTAGAAACGAAGGATTTACGAAAAAACTACGGAGATAAATCCGTTGTCAACGGGCTAAGCTTTTTTGTAAAAAGAGGGGAAATCGTAGGGCTTCTCGGCCCAAACGGCGCCGGAAAAACTACCGCCTTCTACATGACAATCGGCCTCATCAAGCCCGATGAAGGATCCGTTTTTTTCAAAGGGGTCGATGTTACAGATTTTCCCATCCATCAAAGGGCTCGCATGGGTATGGGTTATCTTGCTCAAGAACCTTCGATTTTTCGCAATCTCACAGTTGAACAAAACATTTTATGCATCTTAGAAACACTCCAACTTCCTAAAGTCGAAGAAAAGGCGAGGCTTGCGCAATTGCTCCAAGAACTTCATCTCGAAAAATTAGCAAAGAAGCTGGCTGGCGCTTTATCTGGCGGAGAAAGAAGGCGTTTAGAAATTACCAGGGCTCTTGTGACACAGCCATCTCTCCTTCTTCTTGACGAACCTTTCGCCAATATCGATCCTTTAGCCATTGACGATGTACAACATCTCATTAGGCATTTAAAAACAAAAGGGATCAGTGTTCTGATCACAGACCATAACGCCAGAGAAATCTTTAGCATTGTAGATCGCAGTTATTTGATCCGAGAAGGAAAGGTCATGATTTCTGGAAGCGTTCAAGAATTACTGCAAAACAAAGAAGCGAGAGCCTCTTATTTTGGAGAAGATTTCAAGCTATAGTCCAAGTTCTTCACAGGCTTTATAAATTTGCTCAACTGGTAAAGTAAGAAGACAGTCACTTTTTTTACTTCCCGCGCATCCATCTAGATTACATGGCTGACACGACAAATTTTTCTTCACAACTCTTGATGCCCTATGCATCCAAGGCCCCCAGTTCAGATCTGAGGTAGGACCAAATACTGTGACCACAGGTGTTTTTACAGCAGAAGCTATATGAAGAGGAACAGAGTCAACACAAACAATCATTTTAGCTAATTTGACAAGGGCCGCAAGCTCTTTAAGTGTTGTCCTGCCACTGAAATTACCTACTGAAATATGAGAAATGGGTTGTAAAATTTCTTCGATCATCGCTTTTTCAACTGCATCTGGTCCGGATGTGAGAACAACTTTTATCCCCCTTTTGTGAAACATCTCAATAAGCTTAGAAATTTTTTCCATAGGAAGACATTTAAACCTCCAACGTGACGTTGGATGAATGAGAACATAAGGACCTTCTATCCCTTGTTGTAACAGTTGCTGTTTCATCTTCTGCATTACAGCAGGTTGGATATCAAGAAATAGATCACGCTCTTCTTCTGAAGGAAAAATTCCAATCTTGCGAAGAACATCTAAATTTCTTTCTACTGTATGCCTAGAGCCTGAGAAATTTTTCGCTAAGTGAGTAAAAGTTTTTCGCTTACCTAAAAAACCGCCTGTACCCGGATCAAAGCCTACACGCAAAGGGCTTCCCGAATATAAAGCTGCTATGGCACCTCTATCCCCTTCTGTCAAATTGATCACAAGGTCATAGGACTCTTTACGGATTTCTTTAAGCAGAGAAAACTCTTTTGCAAGCTTGCCAAAAAAGGAAAGTTTCTTCCATTTGCGATCATATCCAAAAAATTTACCAATCGCAGGATGACCATCTAACATAGGTATTGTATCCGCATATACATAGGCATCAATCTTAGCATTTGGCAAATACGATTGTAATACAGAAAAAAGCGGTGATGTAAGCAGTACATCCCCATGATGTCGCATTTTGATGACAAGAATTTTTTTTACAGAGCTAAGATCTGGGTAGTTCCCATAATTCATTAGAGGCTTTCCTTAAAGAAACATTGGTAAAAATCTTCCTCAAGTTTACAATGTCCTACGAAAAAAAACTAGTTAGAAAGGAGAAATATCCCATGTCTAAAGAAAAAACTTTATCGATTATTAAACCCGACGCTGTTGAAAATAATCACGTTGGAGCAATTTTAGACCGTTTTGAAAAAGCAGGTCTTCGTATAGCAGCTGCAAAAATGGTTCATCTTTCACAAAGACAAGCTGAAGAGTTTTATGCAATTCACAAAGAAAGACCTTTTTTCCGCGATCTAGTGAATTTTATGATCTCAGGGCCTGTTCTCATAAGCGTTTTAGAAGGGGAGAATGCTGTTAAGAAAAACCGTGATATCATGGGCGCTACTAATCCTAAAGATGCAGCTCCTGGAACAATCCGTAAAGATTTTGCAGATTCTATTGATAAGAACGCAGTTCATGGTTCCGATAGTTTAGAAAACGCAAAAGTCGAAATCGCATTTTTCTTCCCAACTTCAAAGATCTTTTCAAAATAATGTATAAAAAAAAGCCTCGGATTTCCGAGGCTTTTTCTTTTACTTAATTTAAATTGATTTCTGTTTCAAAGTTAACTTATTCAAATTGGATTAGAAAGTTCTTGAAATTTCGCTTCAATTTCATGGATCATATCCCAGGTTATGGTCTCATCATCATCATCCAAATCATCTTCTTGAGTAATCAAGTCATACGTCTTTAGAAGATCTTTCTCTATTGCTAAAAAATCGTCTTCGTCAACTCTAAATTCCCTATCCAATTCATTTATGTCCAATCTCTTGTCTTCTGAAAAATTTTGTCTATTTTCTTGGTTTTCAAGATGTATTAAAATAATTCCCCCTATAATAGGAAATAAAGCAATAAATCCTCTTTGAATGTTTTTTATTTCGCCGTAAAATGAATTTCTTAAAGACGTTCTTGTTTCCCTATATATAAATAACTGTCCTACCAACCCAATCGCATAAATAGCAGAAAAAATAAAACCTTTAAGAAGTCTACATCCGCCCGTGATAGTTCCAACAAACCATATTTTGTCCAAATCTCTTATTGTCATAGATGACCCGTTTTCGCTACATTCAATGTCCATAAACGTTTCCAAGTCCATAATTTCTAGACACTCTCTCGCATCATCCCCGAAAAGATATTCTGGAGTATAGAACCCATTCAAATTTAATTGCCTTGCCTCTATCATAATTAAACAAACCCATTTTAATAATTCTATTTTTAAAGAAATATTAAATTAATTTTAATTAAAAATCAACATATTATTTATATATTAAAAAATTTAATTCAACTCGTTAACTTTTAAATAAATAATTTAAAAATTAAGATAAACCAGATTAATTTCATAAGTTGTTTAGAATAAACATGATATAAATTCATTACACGTAAGCATCTGTATATCAATAGATAATAAAATCCAGGAACGTACAAACAAATATAGATTATTAATAATGTTATAAAAATACAATTTAAAGATAATTGCGAATTTGAAAATATAAAATTGACTTAAAATAAAATTTAAGTTATAATTGATTTTTTATTTAACAAATGGTAAATATGAAAATATTAGCTTGTCAGCCAAATCCTCAACAGAGCAGCCTTTTATCGGGACAGGAAAACGCCCTATATAGAAAAATACGTGAAATCGTTTCAAAAATCCTGTGTGATATGTGGGTCACAACCCTAAGCCACTTCTCCAAAGTAAATATAAGCGAGAGCGACTATTCTATCACTCACGAAACCTATAAAAAAGATTACAATGCTCACGCAACGGTTGCCGAATTAAAAAGAACTCGCCAAGTTTCCACTTCCTCCTTGATAAGCTATGGAGAAAGTTTAGAGAAAAAAAGTAAGGAAAAACTACAATTTGTTACAGGCGGATTATTTCCTAGGACAAATATTATTCTTCCTGAAAAAAAAGAGGGAACAAAATTACTAGCAGTTCCAGTTGTAATACAGGGTCTCGAGGATCACATCGTAACTTTTGTTGTGGATTTTGCAAAAAATCGCATTGAATTCTACGATTCAAAAGGTTTAACCATTCAAGATCGAGGAGACGCTAAATTACTCGCTAAAAACTCTAATGGAGAAATCGTTACTTTGAGAATGGTCGCGGAAGAGATGAAAACCAAATATGGAATTAATACAGTTGTGCAAAATATTGAAAAACATCAGTACGACTGTCACAATTGTGGCGTATATGTTTCCAATTATTTAACAGAACGAGTAAATGAGACGAAAATGGAAGATATCGTAGGCAAAAATCTTGCTCAAATCAACCAATTTCGAGTTGAAATGATTAAAGCACTTTATCCAGTTTCCTAAAACCCGTATAGGTTGGCAGAAGAGACTTTCAGTTTTTCTATGCTTTCTCTTGTCTAAGCCTTTGCTCTAAATTTTTAGATTCTTCGTAGAGCTCCTTTGGCAAATTCTCTCCAAAGATTCTAAAATATTTCTGAATTTCAGAAACTTCACCTTGCCAAGCCTGCTTATCTACATAAAGAAGTTGTTTGATTTGGTCAGGAGTAACGCTTGTTCTTTCCAAGCAAATATCTCCTTCTTTGGGAAGATATCCAATAGGAGATTCTTCCGGTTCTATTTTTTCCGTCACCCTCTTAAAGATCCATTCCAAAACACGAGAATTTTCTCCAAATCCAGGCCAAAGAAATTCTCCTTTTGAAGATTTTTGAAACCAATTCACATGAAAGATATGAGGCAATTTATCTACAGATGTTTTTTTACCCATTTCGATCCAGTGTCCAAAATAGTCTCCCATATTATAACCGCAAAAGGGAAGCATTGCAAAAGGATCATGTCTAAGTTTACCAACCTCGCCTTTTGCTGCAGCCGTTGTTTCTGAGCTGACTGTGGCGCCTAAAAATACACCATGGTTCCAGCTCCTGCTTTCATATACTAAAGGAATGATAGAACTCCTTCTGCCCCCAAAGATAATCGCAGAAATAGGAACTCCTTTTGGATCGTTAAAAGCGGGATCAACAACAGGACATTGCGAAATCGGGGAAGTAAAACGAGCATTGGGATGAGCTGCTTTTTCTTTGGAAGACGGTGTCCAGGGCCTTCCTTGCCAGTCCGTCAAAGAAGGAGGGGGATTCTCCGTTATTCCTTCCCACCAAACATCTTTGTCAGAGGTGAGGGCAACATTTGTAAAAATGGTGTTCTTTTGAAGCGCTTGCATAGCATTGGGATTCACTTTCATAGAAGTGCCTGGGGCCACTCCAAAAATTCCATTTTCAGGATTGATCGCATAAAGACGGCCGTCTTCTCCAAACTTCATCCAAGCAATGTCATCCCCTACTACAGAAATCTTCCATCCAGGAATGGTTGGAGTAAGCATGGCAAGATTCGTTTTACCACAAGAGCTAGGAAAAGCGGCAGATATATAGATCGTTTTTCCTTGTGGATTTGTAAGTCCCATAATCAGCATGTGCTCAGCAAGCCAGCCTTGCTCTTTTGCCATAACAGAGGCGATTCGTAAAGCAAAAGATTTTTTTCCAAGCAACGCATTTCCTCCATATCCACTTCCAAAAGACCAAATGCTTTTTTCTTCTGGAAAATGAACAATGTAACGATTTTGGAGGTTACAAGGCCAAGGAACATCTTTTTGTCCAGGAAGAAGAGGAACTCCTACAGAGTGTAAACAAGGAACAAACTCTCTTTTATCTAGAAGATCTAAAACCTTCTTCCCCATTCTGGTCATTATACGCATGCTACAGACAACATAAGGAGAGTCTGTGATTTCGACTCCAATATGAGAAATAGGAGATCCTAAAGGCCCCATGGAATAAGGAATGACATACATGGTCCTCCCTTGCATACATCCTTTGAAAAGACGATGAAGGATATCCTTCATCTCAGCCGGATCTTTCCAGTTATTCGTAGGGCCAGCATCTTTTTGCAAGCGAGAACAGATAAAAGTAGATTCTTCCACGCGCGCCACATCATCCGGATGGGAGTGGCACCAAAAACTTTCAGGTTTCTTTTCGGGATTTAAAGGAACAAAAAGCCCTTGTTTTACCATCAGATCGCACAACTTGTGATATTCTTCTTCCGATCCATCACAAATATGTACAGAAGCTGGCTGACAGAGTTCTTTGCAACTTTGAATCCAATCAGACAGCTTTTGATTCATGGCAGTCTTTATGTAACAGATTTACGCTTCTTAAATTTATCCAAGTATTCTAATGCTTTTCCTGTTCCGAGACAGACTGCTAAAAGGGGATTTGATGCAATGATGACAGGAAGGCCAGTTTCTTTGATCAAAGCCTTATCAATTCCTTTGATCAGAGCTCCCCCTCCCGCTAATACCATTCCTCTCTCGACTAAGTCCGCTGCAAGCTCAGGAGGGCATTTCTCTAAGGTAAGCTTTACGTTTTCGATAATTTGTTGAATAGGCTCTGCGAGACACTCACGAATTTCTACAGAGTTAATTCTTTTAGTAATAGGAAGCCCTGCTACTTGGTCCCGTCCTCTCACTTCCATTTCGAGTTCGTGCTCTCCGAGTGGATAAGCAGAGCCAATTGTCATCTTGATCTCTTCAGCGGTTCTTGGTCCAATCATCAAATTATAAGTACGTCTCATATAGTTGACGATACATTCATCAAACTCATCGCCTGCAATACGCAAGGATCTCGATTCCACAATTCCCCCTAGGGAAATGATCGCGATTTCCGTGGTTCCGCCACCGATATCGATGATCATGTTTGCTGCTGGTTCATGGACAGGCAAGTCTACTCCAATTGCAGCAGCCATAGGCTCTTCAATCAAAATGACTTCCTGAGCTCCGGCTCTCATCGCTGAGTCTTCTACGGCTCTTTTTTCTACACCGGTAATTCCCGATGGGACTGCGATCAAAATTTTTGGACGAAATAGAGATCTAGCTGGGGTCACTCTCTTCAAGAGGGCTTTGATCATCCCTTCCGCGATCTCAAAATCGGCAATAACTCCGTCTTTCATAGGCCGAACTGCATGGATTTTACGAGGAGTTTTTCCGAGCATCGCTTTTGCTTTATGACCGACCGCTAAAACTTCGTTTGTAATGGAATCGACGGATACAACAGATGGTTCAGCGAGCACGATTCCTTTGCCCCTGACGAAAACAAGTGTATTGGCCGTACCGAGGTCTATCCCGATATCACTAGAGAAAAAGCCAGACATTTGTCCAAGCTTGTCCCATACAGCCCTCCCTGATTTCATAATAATTTCTTGTAATTGATTCTGATTTTTTATGCTCATATTGTTCTCTTAAGTCTTCAAAAGTTCTAGTACATCTTCCCACGTGAGTTTTGCAATCGCTTCATCATCGCAACTCACGATTTTCTTGACCAATCCTTTTTTACGGTTTTGCATTTCTGCGATCTTTTCTTCGATCGTACCCAAGGTAATCAATTTATAAGATGACACGGAACGTTTTTGACCAATTCGATGCACACGGTCTGTGGCTTGGCTCTCTACAGCCGGGTTCCACCACATATCATAATGGATCACGGTATCGGCACTAACAAGATTGAGTCCTGTGCCACCCGCTTTCAAAGAAACTAAAAATACGGAAGTTGTCTCGTCTTCATTAAAATTTTTTACAATATCTAAACGATTTTTGCTGGACCCGTCCAAATACAAGAATCGAATTCCTCTCTTTTCAAAATCATCGCGCATAATTTGAAGCATACGAGTATACTGACTAAAGATCACAGTTTTGTGCTTTCCTTCCACTAAAGTCTGTAAAAGATCGAGAAGCATGTCATATTTAGAAGAATCACCGGGTTCTGGAGTTTCCTTTGCAAAAATGGCCGGATGGCAACAGATCTGTTTAAGACGGGTAAGCGTTGCAAGGACGTGGATTTGTACTCTGTCGAACCCATCTCTTTGCACGAGTTTGACAAGCTCGTCCCTTGCTGATTCCGCGTATGATCTATAGAGTTGCATCTGGGTTTCACTAAGCTGGCAGTGGTAAACGATTTCAGAGACCGGAGGCAAATCCTGAAGAACATCACTCTTCATTCTACGCATAATGAAGGGGGAAATCTTCTTCCGTAAATACTCTAAATTCTTCGAATGCTCTACTCCAGTTACGCGAATGTATTTTTCCACAAATCTATCGTAACTACTTAAAAATCCAGGCATTAAGAAATCAAATAAGCTCCATAATTCATCTAAAGAATTTTCAATCGGCGTACCGGAAAGGATCAAGCGGTGCTCTGCTTGAACCATTTTTACCGATTTTGCATTTCGCGTGCCTCGGTTCTTAATATGCTGAGCCTCATCTAACACAACATAGGAAAATGGAATTTCTTTATAAACATCGATATCTTTTTGCAATAGGGTATAGGATGTGACGATCACCTGATAATCCGATACATTTTCCATGACTTTTTTGCGCTGGTTTGGAGCTCCGTCTACAACCGCTACCTGAAGCTTTGGATTGAATTTAGCAAACTCTTCCTTCCAGTTATACAAAAGAGAGGTAGGGCACACAATCAAAGAAGTTGTAAAAGCTACTTTATGATGTTGGGTAATGGCAACAATGGCCTGAAGAGTTTTTCCAAGCCCCATATCGTCTGCAAGGATCCCATTGAGATACATCGTACGCAATCTTTCAAGCCAATGGACTCCTTCGAGCTGGTAACTTCGTAAATCTGCTTTCACTTCCCCAGGAAGATCAGAAAAACTCAATTTTTTCTCCCCAAGCATTTGCTGACGAATATCGGTTAATTTCTCGGAAATGGAAAATTCAATTGGCAAATGAGCAAAGTAACTCGGATCAATCCCGACCAAACTCCAAAGAGGTCTTTCAACTATATGGTTATCAAGAGTTACAAGACCTAGTTCATCAAAAATTTGTACCAATTGTCCTATCTTCTCTAAGTCGAGAACTAAAATTTTTGAAAGTTTGTTACCCTCAGAGGATTTTTTGCCCTTAGACTTTGCAGATTCGAGCTCGATATAATTTTTTTTAGAAGAGACACATTCCCAAAGAAGATCAATTTTTACGCCTCGCAGTGGGCCATCAACTTGTAATTTCACTTCGTAGAAGTTGATTTTTGAAGAATGAGATAAAAACAAGCTGAACGTTGATTGATCGTAAATAACCTGATCTAAAAGATTTTGCGGACAATTGAACGTGACGCGATGGCTATTGCGCGGAATTACATCCGTCATAAATTCCACAATTTTCTTTTCGGATTTTGCAACGTAAACACCCGATTCAGGATTGAAAACAAAATCTTGGAACAAATCCTCTATAATTTTGCGCTCTTCTACCAAATTCCGCGCTAAAATCCCCTCTTTAGAAACAAATGATACTAAATGATCATAGACAAGCCTTGTTGTATCAGCCGGTACAATATTATCTTCATAATGAAAATGCAAGGTAGCTTCTAGCTCGCCATCTAAAAAAGAAACATCGCAACTGGCCTTAACATCAAAGGCAAAAGGCATCGTTACAAAATTTTCAATTACTTCCTGCCTTCCGATATCAACAAAACGACTAAGCTGTGGGAGAGCGTTTTCTACAAAAGATCCAAAAAGTGGTTCAGGGATCACCATATCTCGAATCGGTGCTAAGCTTCGGAGGTGTGTTCTTGTCAAAAATGATGGGAATCGATAATATATGTTTTCAAAGAGCATTCCAGGATTTGCGCATTCAAAAAAACGAACATCTTCTAAAGCTACATTTCTCTGATCTACAACAATAAGAGGTTTTAACAAAATTTTTGAAACAGGTGGTTTTATATATTCAAGTAAAAACCGAAATGCTGCTGGCTGAGGAGAAAACTTAACCGGAGTTTCCATATTGCCTTCATATAACCCTGGAAGAATAGGTTGGTCATCTTCTTGCGTAGAAAACCCATTTTTTAAAAATACTTCTAATGCATTTTCATACACTCTTGCCAAGATAAGCCCGCAAACTTCCGGATCGATATGTGCAACTCTTTGTGCTTTTTCTGTTGCAGTTGAATCCATGCACTCGGCATGGTCCATGACCATTTGTACAATTTTTTGTTGAGAATGATCAAACGAATCCATTGTGAACAGATATTTTTTTCCAGCTAAAGAAATAGGCTCTTCATAGCGTATGGATTCTAAAAAATTCTTCA